>JADGBA010000001.1:13294-31349 GCA_015231685.1 Candidatus Omnitrophota bacterium
TGGGCTTCGGGCCGGTTTTGGCCAAAATCCGCAGGGGCGAAACAGAATTTTGCATATCACTTGTTCCGCTCGGCGGCTATGTGAAGCTTGCGGGAGAGAACCCGGACGAAGCCCGCGGGGAGCCGTGGGAATTCCAGGCTCACGGACCGATGCAGCGATTTGCAGTGATCATTGCCGGGCCGATTCTGAATGCGGTGCTGGCATTCGTTATATTTTCGGCGATCATGATGACCGGACAACCCTCATTAACCACGCTCGTGGGTGAAGCGGTGGAAGGATACCCCGCATCTGCAGCCGGCATTCTTCAGGGGGACCGGATCGTTGAAGCGGGCGGTGAGAAAGTTGAGTTGTGGGAAGATTTGTTGATCGCGATTCGGAATAACCGTGAACCCGAGCTGCGCTTGGCGGTCGAGCGGGAAGGTCGGACTCTCCGGATGGATCTGGTTCCGGAAACGCATGAATCCAAAGGGGTGTTTGGGCGAGCCCAACGCGTCCAACGGATTGGCGTGAAGCCCGCCGGTGAAACCGTGCGGATTCGTGTTTCGCCCTTGGAGGCGGTTCTTTTGGGCGCTCGAAAGGTCTATGACCTTGCCCTCATGATTCTGGGCTCGCTTTGGATGATCTTGACCGGTGCGGTGTCTTTCAAGGATTCGATGGCCGGCCCTGTCGGCATTTACTTCATGACGCAAGCGGCGGCCCAAATCGGATGGGTGTACCTGCTTGATTTTACGGCGCGGCTCAGCGTGAGCCTGTGCGTGATCAATCTGCTGCCGATTCCTGTTCTGGACGGCGGTCATTTGTTTTTCATTCTGATCGAGGCGGTGATCCGCCGTCCGTTGCCCGATCGGGTAAAGGATATCCTGACGAATCTGGGGATGGGACTCATCCTGCTTTTGACAGCGTTTGTCATTTATCAGGACATGAATAACTTTGGTATCATGGAAAACATTCAGGCTCTCTGGAGAGCCATTGCGGAGAGGATACGATGAAATTCACCGAATACCTTTTGCCCACCCTCAAGGAAATCCCACAGGACGCCGAATGTCTCAGTCACCGCCTTATGCTGCGTTCGGGAATGATCCGAAAGTTGGCCAGCGGCACTTATTCCTATCTGCCGATGGGACTCAAGGTGCTGCAAAAAGTTGAATTGGTAGTGCGGGAAGAGATGAATCGCGCAGGCGCCCTTGAGGTTCTTCTGCCCGCGATCCATCCGGCGGATCTTTGGCGTGAAACGGGACGGTGGGATATTCTCGGCGCCGATATGGTGCATTTTAAGGATCGCCACGGACGCTGGAATGTGCTGGGGCCTACGCATGAGGAAATTATTACGGATTTGATCCGCCGTGAAATCAATTCCTACCGTCAGCTGCCTCTGACCCTTTATCAGATTCAGACCAAGTTCAGGGACGAGATGCGTCCGCGCTCCGGAGTGATACGCAGCCGTGAGTTTATTATGAAGGACGCCTACAGTTTTCACGCGGACGCCGAGAGCCTGAATCGAACCTACGAAGGAATGAAAGCCGCCTATTGCCGCATTTTTGAGCGTTTAGGGCTGGACTACAGTATCGTGGAGGCGGATCCGGGCGCCATGGGGGGGTCGGGATCCCAGGAATTTGTCGTCTTTTCTCCCGCGGGTGAAGATTGGATGGTGCAGTGCGGATCCGGCGGACCCGTGGTGAGTGTTGAAATGGCTTCGCGAAGCCTGAAAAATATTCAGCCTCCCGAAGCGGGGCCGGTACAGGTCAAAAGAATCCCCACTCCGGGAGCGTCCAGCATCGAGGCTGTTTCCGCTTTTCTCAAAACCGAACCCTCGAGAATGATTAAAGCCATAGTTTATGTCAAGGATGCGGTGCGCTTCTCGGAGTCCAAGCCGAACCCGTCCGATCTCTTTGTGGTGCTGGTCCGCGGTGATCACGAGGTCAGTGAGTATAAGATTCGCCGCCTATATCCGGGAGCCGCTATGGCGACTCCGGAGGTGATTGACGGATGCGGTTCAGCTTTCGGGTTCACCGGACCCATCGGTCTCCCGGGTATTGAGTGTTTGATCGACGAGGATATTCTGGAGGGGAATGAATTTTACACAGGAGCCAACGAGCGGGATACCCATCTCGGAGGCGTTACACCTTCGGCGCTGATGGCGGAATTGGCCGGCCGCCATAAGGTCGGTGATTATCGACACGCCGTGCCCGGTGATCGCATGAGGACATCTGATGGTGAGGTTGATCTGGAATTCCGGACCGCCATCGAGTTGGGGCACATTTTTAAATTGAATCTCAGGTATTCCGAGCCTATGAAGGCTCATGTTCTGGATGAAAGCGGAAAGGAGCGGCCGATCCTGATGGGGTGCTACGGAATCGGGATCAACCGACTCGTGGCCTCAGCGATTGAGCAAGCCAGCACCGACAAGGGGATCGTCTGGCCTTCGAGGGCGATGGCACCGTTTGATATTCACCTGGTCTCGACCAGCATGGCGCAGGAGGATGTCCGGGCGGAGAGCGAGCGGCTGCATAAAGCCCTCGTTAACCACGGGCTGGAAGTTCTTTGGGATGACCGTGATGTGACGGCCGGTATCAAATTCAACGATGCCGATTTGATCGGTATTCCTATCCGCATCATTGTCGGCCCCAAGGCACTTAAGGCGGGAGAAATGGAGATTAAGGTTTATCCGGAGGCGGAAGTGAAGCGGGTCCGGGTTGAGGCCGTAGCCGGCGAAATTATTCGTCTTTGCTCGGCCGAGGCTCCCATCGGCTCTGCGGAGACCAAAACCCGATAGGACTTGAAAAGCACCGCTTAATTTGATATCGTAGCATAACTTCAATTGGTTGCTCGCAAAAGTGGGTTTATGACCCACTTTTTTTATTTGGGTCAGGGTATAAACGGACTAAAGGCATTGTTGAATCATCCGGAAGATCTTGAGAATAGAATTTTACAAATCTTTGAAAATAAAATAGATATATCGGTGTACGGCATTGATTTGGTAAGGGTGAGGCGAACAAATTCAAAGATAATGGTTTCGGTTTTGATGGATCGCGTGGACGGCGGCATTACTCTGGGGGAGTGCGCTGGTTGGAACAAGCGGTTCAGGGGCTATCTGGAAGAAGCCGCGCTGACGCCGCAGCCGTGTGAAGTTGAAGTTGCGAGTCCGGGGATTGACCGGCCCTTCAAGACCTTGAATCAGTGCCGACGCGCGATTGGCAAGAAGATTGAGCTGGTGATGGTTTTGGATGGTGGCGTGGAAGAAAAGGCAGTGTGGCGTCTTGCGGAACTGCGAGGCTCGATTCTGGTCCTCGAGAACGAAAAAGGGTCACCCGAGCGCCATGAAGTGTCTTGGGATTCGGTGCGATCGGTACGTGCCGTCGTTGAATTTTGATTTTGTATTTTAGAGAGAGAAGAAGGTGCCTATGTTTAACGGAACTGAACTGATTGCTGTTCTGGAACACCTCGAGCGGGAGAAAGGCGTCAGCCGGCAGGTTCTAATTGAAGCCATTCAGGCGGCACTGGAGTCGGCCGCCAAGAAAATCCTGCACGATAAGGACGTGCCTGTGGAAGCGAAAATTGATCCCGTCACCGGCGAGATTTCTGTGTTATCCGAGGGCAAAAAGGTCAAAAGCAGTGAATTCGGGCGAATTGCCGCGCAAACCGCCAAACAGGTCATCATTCAGAAGATTCGTGACGCTGAACGGGATGTTGTCTACGAAGAATTTGAGCCCAAAGTGAATCATGTGATCAGCGGCACCGTGTTCCGCTATGATAAGGGGGCGGTGGTGGTGGATTTTGGAAAAGCGGAAGCGATTCTTCCCAAGCGGGAGCAGTCCGCGAGGGATGTGTATCGACAGGGCGACCGCATCCGGGTTTTTGTGACCGAGGTATCCAAGACTCAAAAAGGGCCGCAAATCATTGTTTCGCGTAATCATGCGGGGCTTCTGAAACGCCTCTTTGAAATGGAGGTTCCGGAGGTATTGGATTCCATCGTTGAGATCAAGAGCGTTGCTCGCGAGGCAGGTGATCGCTCCAAAATCGCGGTGTATTCCAAAGACGAGAAAGTCGATTGTGTTGGCGCCTGTGTCGGGATGCGGGGATCGCGCGTCAAAAATATTGTCCGGGAATTGCAGGGAGAAAAGATCGATATTGTTCGTTGGAATGAGAGTATCGTCGAATACGTGAAAGGCGCGATGAGCCCGGCGGAATGTGTCGAGATCAGGGTTGCGGATGCCGACCAAAAGAAAATCGAAGTGATCGTCGAGGATGATCAGCTGTCTCTGGCCATCGGAAAAAACGGTCAAAATGTTCGATTGGCCTCCAAATTAACGGGGTGGAATATCGATATCCGATCAAAAAGCACCCCCAAAAACGCCGCTTTGGCTCGACCTGTTTCGGAGCTCGAGTCGGTGGGCGATGGTCTTTCGGAAAAGTTGACAGCTGCCGGATTGGAAACCGTGAAAATTCTTCTTGATAAGGGCCGGGAAGCGCTGGCGGGCATCGAGGGGCTGGAAGCGCAGCAGGCAGAGGCGGTCTGGGAAGAGGCTCAGATCGTTAAGCGAGACGCTGAGGTCGCCGCCCGTAAAGGTGAGAATTCAGCAGAGAGTGCGGCTGAAGAGCCGTCAACTGAAGATTCCGCCGAAAATGAGCTTGTGAAATCCGTGAAGGCAAAGCTTATGGCCAAAGATGCAGATTCGGAAGGCGGCGAAGCCGTTGCGCCGGCCGACCAGGAAAATGAAGACGGGGAAGATGGGGGAGAGCGTGGAGAAGAAAGCACCAAAGAAAACGACTCGCAAGAGTCCGACAAAGGCTAAAGCCGCCAAGACGACGCGAACAGCGTCCAAGCCGAAGGCGGGATCGGCGTCAACGGCCGCAAAGACACGATCGGTCAGCGCGGGGAAGACGGCCGCCGAAGCGCCGCCGAAGTCAAAAACGGAAACCGCGCCGGCCGAATCGCCGAAGGAAACTCCTGCGCCCCAGACGGCTTCTCTAAAGATTCCGGCTGCGCCGGTTGAATCCGCTCCGGATCGGGTTGAATCTCCGAAGTCTGAGTCTCTTAAGCCCGCGCCTCCAAAGCCTGAGGCCCCCAAGTCCGTGCCTCCCAAATCCGAAGTTCTTAGGACTGAGCCTCCCAAGCCAGAGGCTGCCAAACCCGAGCCTCAAAAGGCGGTTTCTTCAACCGAAACCGCGAAGGCGGCGCCGAACGCCTCAGCGTCAACCCCCTCACTTAAGGCCCTGCAGCTGCAGACCCCCATTACGGTCAGGGAGTTGGCGGTGGCGATTGAAGCCAAGCCTACGGAGTTGATTGCCAAGCTGATACAAGCCGGTGTTTTTGCCTCAATGAATCAGTCTATTCCTTTTGATGCGGCAGCCAAATTGGCGGCTGAGTTTGGTTACAAGATTGAAGCGTTTCATGAGCTTGAACATGATTTGTCCAAGATTCATCATAGTGATGTGGACCGTGAAAAGCTAGTGGTCCGACCGCCGATTGTGACGCTTATGGGCCATGTGGACCACGGCAAGACCTCGCTTCTCGATGCGATCCGTAAATCCAAAGTCGTGGAATCTGAATCCGGCGGCATCACGCAGCACATTGGTGCGTATGAAGTGTTTCTACCCAAAGGGGCGGTAACCTTTTTGGATACCCCCGGCCATGAAGCCTTCACCGCAATGCGTTCCCGGGGTGCCCGCGCGACGGATATCGTGGTTCTGGTCGTAGCGGCTGATAGCGGGATCATGCCTCAAACCGAAGAGGCGATTCATCATGCGAAGGCCGCAGAGGCAACAATTGTCGTGGCGATCAACAAGTGTGATTTGCCAGCGGCAAATGTGGATCGCGTGAAGAAGGAGCTCGCCGAGAGGGATTTGGCGCCGGAGGACTGGGGCGGCAAGACGATCACGGTCAGCGTGTCCGCTAAGACCGGTCAGGGGATTGATGAGCTTTTGGAGATGCTTTTGTTGGAATCGGAGGTTCTGGAGCTTCGGGCCAATCCCGAAGCGCCCGCCCGGGGAACGGTCGTTGAGGCGGAGCTTTCCAAGGGAAAAGGACCGATAGCTACCTTTTTGGTTCAGGACGGAACTTTGCGGTTGTCTGATACCGTGGTGTGCGGAACATATAGCGGCCGTGTTAAGGCCATGGTGAACGATCGGGGTCAGAGAATTAAGGAAGCGCCGCCCTCGACTCCGGTTGAGGTGCTGGGACTCTCGGGCGTACCTCAGGCGGGTGATGTTTTTTATGTGGTCAAGAATGAGGTTAAAGCCCGTGAGTTAATCGAAGAGAAGCGGCAGAGTCTCTTGGAACGGTCGCGCTCGGGACCCGCGCATATTACTCTTGAGCAGCTCCATGAGCAGATTCAGGCCGGTAAGATCAATACGCTCAATCTGATCGTTAAGGCGGATGTTCAGGGCTCCCTTGAGGCGCTGATTGCCACGCTTTCCAAAATTGAGGAAAAAGAAGTCAAGTTGAACATTATTCATTCAGGCACCGGTGACATCAGCGCATCCGATGTCATGTTGGCTTCCGCATCCAATGCCATCGTGATCGGGTTTCATGTCGCCGTTGCGGCAGATGCCGAGGCTTTGCGGCGGCGCGAGGAAGTAGACGTCCGGGTCTACGAAATTATCTATGAGCTCAAGACTGCCATTTTGAAAGCGCTCGAGGGCCTGCTTGAGCCGGAGGAGAAGGAGATCTCCGTCGGCAAAGCCCGGGTTCGGCAGGTGTTTCGTGTTTCCAAAATCGGCGCTGTGGCCGGATCCAAGGTCGAAAAGGGAAAAATTGTTCGGAATGCGCGGTGCCGTGTGTTTCGGGACGGAAAGATTGTTTTTGAGGGCCGGATCGGCGGATTGAAGCGTTTCAAGAATGATGCCCGTGAGGTCGCGGAAGGGTTTGAATGCGGGATCACGGTGGACGGTTTTGCCGATTTTGAGGAAGGCGACGAAATCAAGGCCTATACGGTCGAAACACAGGCGCGGACCTTCTCGAGTTAGTCTCGTGCACTCCTCGAGGGGCCGGATGAACAACGTAATCATCAGAGGTTCATGAGAGTCTTATCGGGAATTCAGCCGTCCGGCAACCTTCACCTGGGTAATTATTTCGGAATGATGAAGCGCATGGTCGACTACCAGGATCACCACGAGCTTTATTGCTTCATCGTCAATTATCATGCTCTCACCACACTTCAGGACGCCAAGGCGCTAAGGACACAGACCCTTTATGCCGCCGCGGATTTTCTGGCCCTTGGACTGGATCCGAAAAAGGCGGTTTTTTGGGTTCAATCGGATGTTCCGGAAGTTACGGAACTGGCCTGGATCCTTTCCAATCTGACCGGCATGGGTCTGTTGGAGCGTTGTCATTCGTATAAGGACAAGATCGCCCAGGGGTTAAAGCCTCATCACGGCTTATTTGCTTATCCAGTGCTCATGGCGGCGGATATCCTGATCATGGGCGGTGAACGTGTCCCCGTGGGCAACGACCAAAAACAGCATCTTGAAGTCGCGCAGGACATCGCCGAAAAGTTCAACCGGGTTTACGG
The DNA here is from genome assembly GCA_015231685.1 of Candidatus Omnitrophota bacterium. GTDB lineage: Bacteria > Omnitrophota > Gorgyraeia > 2-02-FULL-51-18 > JAGOUK01 > JADGBA01. The sequence continues at coordinate 20,806 of JADGBA010000001.1, forward strand.
GGAGATTATGACCGTGCCGGAACCTGATATTTGCGCGGAGGCAGGGATCCTTTCCGGTACGGATGGGCGAAAGATGTCAAAGTCGTACGGGAACACCATCGAGATTTTTTGCGACGAAAAGACGCTGCGCTCACGCGTGATGGGGATCAAAACCGATTCCACGCCGGTTGATGAGCCCAAGCCCGTAAAGAACAACCCGCTGTACGAGATTTACGCTGCTTTTCTGGATGAAACCGGTCGCGCCGAACTCAGGCGGAGATTCGAAGCGCCGGGATTGAAATACGGCGACGTGAAGAAGGAACTCGTGGAAGTGATTCGTAATTATTTTGAGCCCTTCCGGAAGCGCCGCGAAGCGCTGGTTCAGGACGAGTCCGTGGTGCTCGCTATTCTGAGGGAAGGCGCTGAACGGGCGCGAGCCACGGCACACCGGACGATGCAGAAGATTCGCAAAGTGGTGGGGATTGATTACAGAAGCTGATAAAATGAGCCGAGAGTAAACGATGCAATACAAAATCAAGCTGGATATCTTTGAGGGGCCGCTCGACCTTCTGCTCTACCTCATTCAGAAGAACGAGCTCGACATCCACGACATCCCTATCGTGCTTGTGACTGAGCAGTATCTGGAGTATTTAAATCTGATGCAGGCTCTTAATCTGGATCTCGCTGGTGAATACCTGGTCATGGCGTCCACCTTGATGAAAATCAAATCCCGTCTGCTGCTTCCGCAGGAAGAGCCCGGCGCGGAAGCGGCGCCCGAGGAGGATCCGCGTGATGAGCTTGTCCAAAAGCTCGTGGAGTATATGCGCTACAAGGAAGCGGCTCAGCAGCTTCGGGAGATGGAGCAGATGCGTTCACGGTCCTTTTCCCGGCATCCCCAGCCTCTGGAGATTGATTTTTCGGAAGTCGGATCACTGGTGGAGGTGTCGATTTTTGATCTCATCACGGCATTTTCCAAGGTTTTGGAGTCCATGCCCCGCGAGGTCTTTCATCAGGTCATTCGGGATGAGTATACCGTCGCCGAGAAGGTGCACGAGCTCCTCCATCTTCTGGTGGAACGTTCGCGCGTACGGTTTGGGGAGCTCTTCGGGCAGGCGCGTAATCGACTTGAAGCCATTACGGTATTTTTGGCCCTTTTGGAATTGGTTCGTTTGAAGGAAGTTCAGTTTGAACAGGAGTCGGCGTTTGGTGAGATTCAGGTGATGAGAAATCCCGAGCATCATGCGCCCCCACAGAGAACATCGGAAGAGGAGGCACCGTGGAACGCGGAGAATTGAAGTCCGCACTGGAAGCGATTCTTTTTGTGGCTGACAAGCCGTTGACAATAGAGCAGGCATCCGATGCAACAGGGGAGGAAACGCGGGTCTTGAGAGAAGTGCTGGGTGAAATGAGCGCCGAATACGATGCGCCCGGCAGGGGATTTCTGCTTAAGGAGATAGCCGGGGCGTTCCAACTTGTGTCCAATCCTAAATATTCCGAGATGGTGACCGCCTACGCCGTATCCAAAGAAAAGAAGAAATTGACCGGCGCTGGTCTGGAAACCCTTTCCATCATTGCTTATCGACAGCCGGTGACGCGGCAGGAAATTGAATACATCCGTGGTGTTGCGGTGGATGGCGCCCTAAAAACGCTCACCGAACGGGGGCTCATCAAGATGGTCGGGCGCAAGGATGTTCCGGGCCGGCCGATTCTATACGGGACAACCAAGGACTTTTTGGACCATTTCGGTCTGGCTCATTTGCGTGAGTTGCCCAAGCTTGCCGAATTCACCGAAAAAGATATAGAGCTGCCCGAGAGCCTCAAGTCACACGACGCGCTGCCAGAAATCAGCGAAGACGTAACCGGTTCCGACCTTTCGGAAACCGATGAGGCGCCGCTCGTCAGTGATGACAACGCGGGGGAAGAACCCGCATGAACCTGGATCGTATGAGAAAACAGATCGATTCGATTGACACAAAAATCGTCCGTCTTTTGGATCAGCGGGCCGGCGTCTCCAGGAGCATTGGTGATTATAAGCGGAAAAAAGGCGAACCTGTGTATGTGCCGGACCGGGAGCAGCGTGTCTTGGACCGAATTCAAAGTCTGAGCCGTGGATCGTTTCCAAAGGAATCGTTACGGGCGGTTTATGCCGAAATCATGTCGGGTTCGCTTAAGCTGGAAAAGGGGCCGACGATCGCCTATTTGGGGCCGGAGTTCACCTTCGCCCATCAGGCGAGCGTCAAAAAATTTGGTCGCAGCGTCCGTTATGTGCCCTGCGACAGCATTGCCGATATTTTTACCGAAGTGGAGAACGGGCGTTGCACTTATGGGGTTGCGCCCGTGGAGAATTCCACAGAGGGGGCCGTCTATCACACCCTGGATAGTTTTATTGATTCAGATCTCAAGATCTGTTCCGAGGTGGTCCTCAGGATTCATCTGGATCTGTTGTCTGTATCCAGGCAATTTGACGGTATTCGGAAGATTTACTCCCATCCGCACGTCTTTGGTCAATGCCGGACATGGCTTGAGGCCAATGTTCCCCAGGCGGAAATGATTGCCGTTTCCTCAACGGCAGCCGCGGCCCGTGTGGCTGCCCGAAATTCCCGGTCCGCCTGTATTGCGAGTCGTCTGGCGGCTGTCGGGCGGCTTCGCGTACTCGCCGAATCCATTCAGGACAACGCTTCGAATGTGACCCGGTTTTTGGTGCTCTCCAGACATGATGCGCGTCCTACACGGAGTGACAAAACTTCCATCGTGTTCTCCGTCAAGGACCAGCCCGGGGCGCTTCATCAGGTGCTTTTGCCGTTCAAGAAAAGGGGTATCAATCTTACAAAGATTGAATCCCGGCCGTCCAAGACCCGGCGTTGGGATTATTACTTCTTTGTGGATATCGAATCCCACGCGTCCAACTCCCGTATTGCAGCCGCGCTCAAGGAGGTCGAGGCGGAATGCGCCTATCTGAAGATTTTGGGTTCATACCCCAAGTCGTCACTCTGAGATAATGATGAAGCGGCGCATCCGATCTCGCAACCCGCGCCCCGCACATGCGGGTCTTGCTCGCCTCAAGAATTATGAACCCGGAAAACCGATCGAAGAGCTCGAGCGGGAGCTGGGTGTCAAAAACGCTGTCAAACTCGCCTCCAACGAGAATCCTTGGGGGCCCTCTCCGGCCGCGCTGCGCGCCATGCGCAAAGCCGCTGCGCGAGTGCACCGTTATCCGGATGCCGGCGCTCATTTGCTTCGACGGGAACTTTCAAGGAAGTTCAGGGTTCCCACAGATCGTATTGTTCTTGGGAATGGATCGGATGAGCTTATTGTCATGGCCATGAGGGCTTTTGTTCCTCCGGGATCGGAAATCATGACTGCGACGCCGACCTTTTTGATATACAAAATTGCCGGGACGGTCCAGGGGGCCCGCGTCAACGAGATTCCGATGAAGGACTTTCGCTACGATTTGGAGCGCATGGCCCGGGCGGTTTCGCCTGCAACCCGGGCCATTTTTATCGCCAATCCAGATAACCCGATGGGTACCTATGTGCGGGAACGTGAATTAATGAAGTTCATGACGAGCGTCCCGTCGCGGTGCCTTGTTTTTTTGGACGAGGCGTATTTTGAATATGCCCGTGGAGAGAGGGGGTATCCCCGGAGCCTTTCCTTCTGGAAACGTATGCCCAATCTGGTGATCGCGCGAACGTTTTCAAAGGTTTACGGGCTGGCGGGTTTGAGGGTGGGTTATGCCTTCGCCCATCCTCAAGTCGCGGATTTGCTCAACCGGGTGAGAGAGCCGTTCAACGTCAACGCGCTCGCGCAAGCTGCCGCCGTGGCGGCCATCAGTGATGAAAAGTTTCTCCGTCGGGTACTGGCCAGCGCAAAGCGAGAGAAGCAAATTCTTTGTGCGGCGCTCAAGAAGATGAATATTCCGGTATTGCCGAGCGCCACCAATTTCTTGATTTTAAAGATCGGTTCCGGGGCCGGGCGGATTTATCGTGAACTCCTCGCGCACGGTGTGATCGTGCGTTCCATGGCCGGGTGGGGATTGGACGACTATTTAAGGGTGACCGTGGGGCGCCCTAGTGAGAATCGGCGATTTCTGTCGGCGCTGACCACGACGATGGGACGGGCCTGATGAAGGGACGTGCCATTAAGCGCAAATACATGTTTAAACAAGTGACCATTGTGGGGGTGGGGCTGATTGGAGCTTCTTTGGCGCGCGCCATCCAAAAACGGCGATTGGCTCAAAGGATTTGCGGTGTTTTCAGGACCCGCACATCGGCGGCGCGCGCACTCAAAAGCCTCGTGCCGATTCAACCGTTCTTTGAGGCAAGTCCGGCGCTTTTGGCGGGTTCGGATGCGGTGATCCTGGCCGCTCCCGTCGGCAGTGTGATCCAATCTTTGGGCATGATTGGCCCGCATTTACCCCGGGGGTGCGTGGTGATGGATGTGGGCTCCACCAAACGTGAGATATTGGCTGCGGCCGCGTCTCTTCCCAGGGGAATCCATTTTGTCGGCTGTCACCCGATGGCGGGATCGGAGAAGTCCGGACCGGCGGCGTCCAAAGCGGATCTTTTTGAGGAGGCTGTTTGTTTTATTCTCAAGGAATCCCAAAGTGGTGCGCGTCAAAAGGCCGCCCGGTTTTGGCGGTCTTTGGGGGCTGGGGTGGTGTTGATCGGCGCGCGGGATCACGATGAGTTGACTGCGCGCACGAGTCATTTGCCGCACGTGCTCTCCACCGCGCTTTTGAGGGTTGTGTGTAATACACGGATTCTGGATTGTCGCCAGGGCGGTGGTGCGCTTCGAGATATGACACGGATAGCCGGATCTAACCCGGCGATGTGGCGGGATATTTTTTGCACGAATCGCGATAATGTTCTTCAGGAGACACAGCGGCTCATACGGGAACTTCAAACATTTTGCAACATTCTTAAACGCCGCGATCTGGCCGGACTGGAAGAATTTTGGAGTCCGTTGTCGCCCGTCCAGAAGAGGCTCTCCAATGAGTGCTAAGGCAGCAAGAAAGACAGTTACCATTGTGGCGATTGACGGTCCCGCGGGAAGCGGAAAGTCCACGGTTGCCCGAAGAGTGGCCCGGCGTATGCGCTTGCCTTATCTAGATACCGGCGCAATGTATCGGGCGCTGACCGTCGCCGCTCTCCAAAAAAGCGTTTCTCTTCAGGATCCCAAAGCTCTGGGGCGCCTGGCGAAACGCGTACGTATTGAGCTTGAATGTGCGCCCGGCAGGCGCGACCGCGTTCGCTTGGACGGCGAGGATGTCACCCGTATGATCCGGACGCCGGAATTGACGCAGCAGGTACATTGGGTGGCACGTGCCCCCGAGGTCCGCTCGGAGATGGTCCGGCTTCAGCGTCGGGCAGCGGCTGCCAGGGGAGGAGTATTGGAAGGGCGTGATATCGGGACCGTCGTATTTCCAAAAGCGCCTTTCAAATTTTATTTGGATGCGGATCTCAGGGAGCGAACGGCCAGGCGACTCAAGGAACTCAAGGCTAAAGGCGTACGAGTTTCATTCAAAAAACTTTATGAGGATCAAAAGGCAAGAGATTTGACAGATACCACCCGCAAGGTCGGTCCGCTCAAGCCGGCTGAGGACGCCATCAGGATAGATACCACTGAATTGACAATCACAGGTGTTGTTGGTAGAATTCTGAAGCTTGTTTCGGCTAAACGTGCCGGACGAGGGAAGATGTGACGACCGCCGGAGTCAAGGTGGCGTATCACATCAGCCGGTTTTTGTTGTGGGTACTTCTCACATGCTGGAACCGGTTGTCGGTCAAGGGGGCCGAAAACATTCCTCACCGCTCCGGACGGTTTATTATCGCGCCGAATCACACAAGCTATCTCGACCCGCCGATCATAGGCGCCGCGCTGTGGCGCCAGATGGTTTTTTTGGCCAAGGACCGTCTGTTCAAAATTCCGGTATTGGGACTTTTTTTGCATTCCGTTGGCGTGATGCCGGTGGATACGAATAATGATGCCGGAAGTCTCAGACGGGCGGTGAAGATGCTGAAGTCAGGTCTTCCGATCACGATTTTTCCGGAAGGCACCCGAGCGCCTTCAGGCGATTTTTTAGAGGGCAAGCCCGGAATCGCTTTTTTGGCGCATATGGCTCAAGCGCCGATTGTGCCCTGCTATATTTCGGGTGCCCGCGAAGCGATGGGGCGGGGGCAGCGCTGGATTCGCCCCTCCAAGATTCGCGCAATTTTCGGCGAGCCGGTCGAAGTTCGCTTGGCCGACGGGGAGCAGAAGATGGACGCCTACCGACGGACGGCGGCAGAGGTAATGAAACGTATAGCTGATTTGAAGGCAACAATTGAATAACAGGCCATTGAAGGCGCAAAAATCACAAGGATAACCAAAATGACACAAGAAGACCAAGTCAACCTTGAAACACTCGACACCCAAAGCACTGACGCTACGGGTTTACAAATTGACTACGATGCTACCTTCAAGAACTTTAAAGAGGGAGAGGTTGTGAAGGGGCATGTTCTCCGGATCACTGAGGCCTCGGTTTTGGTCGATATCGGATACAAATCCGAAGGTCAGATCCCCGCGTATGAGTTCAGGGGCACCGAGGGTCTAGCCGTCGGCGATGAAGTGGATGTCTACATTGAAGAAGTCGAAGATGAAGAGGGTGCCTGCCGGTTATCGCGCCGTAAGGCGGAGAAGAGCCGGGGGTGGGAGCAGGTGGTTTCCCAATACGGCGAGGGTGACATTATGAAGGCCCGTGTGGCCCGTAAGGTCAAGGGAGGGCTCATGGCCGACCTCGGAGGCGTCGAGGCCTTTCTTCCCGCGTCGCTCGCATTCCTCAAGGGTTTTGGGAATTTAAACCTTCTGGTGGGACAGGAATTCGAGGTCAAAATCATCAAGATTAATCCCCAACGTCACAACATCATCGTCTCCCGCAAGGATGTGCTGGAGAAGGAAAAACAGGAATCCAAGGAAAAGGTGATTTCTGAACTCGAGGTTGGGGTCGTCCGTTCAGGCGTGGTGAAGAATATCACGGATTTTGGGGCGTTTGTGAATCTCGGAGGCATCGACGGACTCCTCCATATCACGGACATGAGTTGGGGCCGTGTGAACCACCCTACGGAAGTCCTCAAGGTGGGGGACAAGGTGGACGTGCAGATTCTCAGCTTCGACAAGGAATCGATGAAAGTGTCGCTTGGCCTCAAGCAACTCCAGCCGAACCCGTGGGATGATGTGGATATGAGGTTTCCGATCGGGTCACGTACGACGGGACGCGTGGTCAACGTGATGCCCTACGGCATCTTCGTGGAAATTGAGCGGGGAGTAGAGGGGCTTGTGCACGTGTCCGAAATGTCATGGTCGAAACGTAATGCCAATCCAGGAGATCTCTTCAAGGCCGAGGACCAGGTGGATGTGATGGTGCTGTCCATCGACAAGGCCAGCCAGAAGATATCCCTGGGAATCCGGCAGACCGCAGAAAACCCCTGGATCGGGATTGAAGAGCGTTATCCGGTCGGGACACGTATTCGCGGGACCGTGTGGAATCTGACGGACTTCGGAGCGTTTGTTCAGGTGGAAGACGGCATCGACGGTTTGATCCATATCTCCGATATGTCCTGGACCAAGAAGGTGTCTCATCCCCGCGAAGCGCTGAAGAAGGGGGACGAGGTTGAAGCCGTGGTCCTGAATGTTGACCAAATCAAGCGCAAGCTGTCGCTCGGACTCAAACAAATGCTGGAGGATCCCTGGATCCGTATCGCCGAGCGATATCCTTCCGGCACCATTGCGGAAGGAGTGGTGACCAAGACGGCGACCTTCGGCGTTTTTGTGGAAATCGAAAGCGACATCGAGGGGCTTCTGCATATCTCCGAAATGAATCAGGACCAGGCCACGCATCTGGATGAGAATTTTCCTGCGGAAACCAAGCTTCAGGTACGAATTCTGAAGATTGATTCGGCGGCCCACAAAATCGCTCTCAGCCTTAAGGGGATTTCGTAAACAGATCGGAGCGGACTCCATGAGCGCTCGAGCCACCGAACAACTGCGGCGCCTGACCGACGGCATCGCGGAGCTATTGTCGGAGGAAGAGCTTCTGCAGAAGTTGGAGACCTCGGAGCGCGAAGGGCGTCCCATGAGGGTCAAGGCGGGATTTGATCCGTCATGCCCCGATATGCATTTGGGGCACACCGTGCTTCTCAACAAGCTGCGGCAGTTCCAGGAATACGGCCATACAGTCGTTTACATCATTGGCGATGCGACGGCAAGGGTCGGAGACCCCTCAGGCCGTAACCAGACCCGTCCGGTGCTTTCTGATGAGCAGATCCGCGAGAACGCGCGCACCTACCAAACACAGGCCTTCAAAGTGCTGGATCCCCGGAAGACCGAGACTGTGTATAACAATGAGTGGTTTGGCCGCATGAGTTTTGCGGATATGATGACGCTTTCAGCACACGTGACGGTCAGCCAGATACTGCAGCGGGATGATTTTCAGAAGCGTTTGAGTACCGGGGGAGCCGTGTCCCTGCTGGAAATCTTTTATCCGCTGATGCAGGCTTACGATTCGGTTCGGGTGCGTTGCGATGTTGAGTGCGGCGGAACCGACCAAAAATTCAATTTGCTCATGGGGCGGCAGCTTCAGAAGGAATACGGGCAGTCCCCGCAGTGCGTTCTTTTGATGCCGCTTCTGGTCGGGCTGGATGGACAGAACAAAATGTCCAAGAGTCTTGGCAACCATGTGGCGATTGAGGACGGGCCTGTGGAAATGTTCGGTAAACTCATGTCTGTGTCTGACGAGATGATGATCGATTATTATTCGCTTTTGACGGATCTTGCGGGCGCGCGAATCCGCGAGGATATCGGTTCGGGCAAATTGCATCCCAAGACCGCGAAGGAAGACCTTGCCTCCCGGGTCGTCGAGCGTTTTCATGGGCAGGATTCGGCCCGCGAGGCGCGGGAAGGATTTTGCCGTGTTTTTTCCAAGCACGAGACACCCGCGGAGATCCCGCACCACACCTTCGGTGAACGGGAGGTGGGTGTGCTCAAGGCGCTCACCGTGACGGGTTTGGCGGAAAGCGGGAACGAAGCTAGACGGCTCGTCAAACAAAATGCTGTCACTGTTGACGGCAAGCCAGTCAGTTCTCCGGATGAGAAGATTGCTTTAACACAGACGCCCCGGATTCTCAAGGCCGGAAAACGTAAATTTGCCGGATTGCGAGCGGCTTAGGCCTGCTCCGCCGACAACACAAAGGACCAGCCCTTGTGTCAAATTCGTTCCTTTCATCCATAGCTTCCAAACTCGCACGCGACTACATCCTTACTTCCAAGTGGGTGCTCGCGCTTGTTCTGACCATCGTTGCCACCACCGTCTATTCGGGAGGGGTGTTTGACCGACTTGATCATCTGGCGCTGGATCTCAGCTTTAAGATCAGGGGGAGGCAGTTCACGAATCCAAAGATTGTTATTGTTGAGATCGCGGAGGACAGCATCCGTAAAATTGGGCGATGGCCGTGGGACCGCAAGTGGCACGCCACCATCGTCAAAGCTCTTAAAGATTTTGGTGCCAAGGCAATCGCGTTTGACATTCTGTTTTCTGAAGAACATGATCCGACTTCGGATAATCTTCTGGCCAAAGTCATTGAGGACGCAGGTAACGTCTATGTGCCGGCCGCGTTTAATGAGATGAATGGGGACCGGGTCGCCCGAATCGTGGACTCCATACCACGATTACGCGACGCCGCACGCAGAGAAGGTAATATTTCGGTTCAGTTGGATCCGGACGGTATTTTAAGGCGGCTGCGTCTTCGCGTGATGCTGGACGACAAGCCTTTTTACCAGCTTGGTTTTTTAATGGCGCTTGATGAATTTGGTATCCCTCCGGAGGATGTTGAGTTTCGGAAGCGTTCGGTGTTTCTTCCGGTGCCGGGGAATCCTGATATTCAAATTCCCCTTACCGATGAAGGAGAATTCTTGATTGATTGGCCGGGCCTGTGGACGGAAAGCTTTCGTCATGTGTCATTTATTGATGTCGTTTACGCGTATACACAGTGGCTCAAAGGCGAGGACACCAGGATCCCCGTTTCGATGTTTGACGGCGCCTTTTGCATTATCGGTGTATCGGCAACCGGGTTGTTTGATATCCGCGCGACTCCGGTGGAGTCGGCGTACCCGGCGGTGGGCGTGAATGCGGCGGTGATGAATTCCGTGATTGAAAAGAAATTTCTTAGACCTGTCGGGGACCGGATCAATATCGCGATTCTTTGGATTCTAAGCGCTATCATTTTTTTGGTGATGCTTCGCTCTAATTATCTGGAGACCATGATTCTGGTGGCGCTTCTGGCGGCGGGCGTCGCGGCCGCGGCACTTGCCCTGTTCGTTATCGGTGGGATTGTCATCAGCGTGGTTTACCCGCTTTTTCTTATCTTTACGAGCTATCTGTCCATGACAGCCTTTCATCAGATCATTATCAGCGTCGAAAAAAATCGACTGATGAGGCTTGCGACAACCGATGCTTTGACGGGTCTTTACAATATCGCGCATTTTAAACGGCTTTTGCAGGCCGAGCTCTCCAGCGCCAAAATTCGCACCAA
>JADGBA010000071.1 GCA_015231685.1 Candidatus Omnitrophota bacterium
GCAAGCGTTCTTTCGGGCTCTTGTATCGGATTTCGGGACTGCTGGTTGCATTTGAACCGGAGTTGGAGAGCCGATGGATCCAACATGCGATTGACGCCGTGCATGCGGAAGAATACGAGCGCGCGAAAGAGGTTTTGAGGCCGTTGGTGTTCAGGGATTCACCCGAGCCGCGGGCCTGTGTTGAATACGCCAATGCCGTGTTTCAGCAGCGGGTCAGGAATTTTAAGGCGGACGCGGGTCGCGTTGAAAACGGCCAATTCGATGATCTCGCTCCGCGGATCGAGGAATTACGGCAGACCGCCTTGAGGTTGGAAGCGGTTCTGCCGCGGACCACCCGGCGTCCCGGCAAATATGAGAGCGCCAATTTGGAACGACCGAGATTTTTTTATATTCACGCGCAAATCCTACGGATGCTTTCCATGGTGTATTTGTCCGCTTATCGGGCTTCGAACAATCCCGCGGCCGGATCGGCTGTGTTTCCGGATTCCGTGCCCTCACGTCAGACGGCGCTGTGGACTTTGAGGTATGGGCGTAACGCGCTTGAGGCGTCGCTGAAGGCCCTTAGAGTTGACGCGGCCAACAGCGACGCGCGCGGAATTTTTGACGCCGTTTTAAAGAATTTGATCACTGCCCTTAATGAGATGGCCGCCGGAAAGATTGAAGAGGACGTGATGGCCGATATGGCGGTTGAGCTCAGGCGGATTGAGGCGCTGACCCGTGATTCGATTGAAAGACGGCTGATCAGAACAGCTGATTCGGATATGGAACTTTACACAAAGGTAGGAAACGCGGCAGCCGGAATTCTGGCGAGGATCCGGGGTTTGGGATTGGTTCATGATCTCCTGGCTGAGTCCGCGCGGGAAGCGGCGGATGTCGGAATGAGCGATAAGGATTTTGGAACAGCCGCGATTACGATTTTTTTGACTCAGGCATCACAACATCCGGACATCAATCCAAATGATATGGAAGAAGCGGCCCGAAGGACGTGGGCCCGGTGGGGGTTGGACGGAAAGGACGCCGCCATTCTCTGGTCGTTGGCGCAGGAAGACACACCGCCAAGCGCGGCAGACCTGGCCGAGTTGGGCATCGGCTTGTCTGCCGAGGAGATCACGGATCGTTGTGCTTCGGGGCGGTACGCGCCTTTTGGGGTGGGTTCGCTGGCCGAGGCGGAGCCGGAGCCCGGATCTGCCGGGGTGCAGGAGGTGGCGCCGGAACCGCTCTATTCAGCCGCAGAAATGAGCCGGTTCCTTGCGGACGGTCGGGAGGCCGGGGAAATACCCGCTTTGCGGCAATCGGCGGAAGAGCTCGTTCTGTTCCTCAGGGGTTTTGCGGCGACAGGATGGGCTGAAACGAACCTGGAGTCAACGATCGAGCCTTTGCTCGGTGCTATTACCCGGGCTGAGAGTTTGAGAAGGGAATTCGAGGCCATCGGGAAGGTTGTTTCCGAAGCGTCCGGAAGTGACGACGCGAGCGTTGCCTTGACGCGGGCCCGTGCCGTCCGCGAGGGGCCGGATGGCTATCTTGCGATCGTCCAGGACGCCCGGACCCGTTTCAAAAAACTTGAGGACCACAAGGCGAGGATGCTCGAGAACGCACGGCGTCTTGTCCGCGCGGAGTCCGCGAAGACTCAGGCTCTTCTCCAGAACTACGGACCCAACGAATATTTGAACGCCCTTGCAGAGGAATTCCGGCAGGCGGCGGATGCGGTTGACATGCATCTGGGGCGCTGGGATGCCGCCGCAGCCGCGAAGGCGATGGGCCGGTTCCGGGATGTTTCGGAGCGCGCCGCTCAGGCGGAAATGTTTTGGGAGCGTCACGGGGAAGAAATCCGCCGGATCGGAGAGGCCAGCCGATCCATGCCGGATGAGTGCGCGGCGGACTGGTCCGCGCTTCCCGAGGAGGCCCGCCGGAGCTATCGTGAGGAGGTGATCGCGATCGAGACGGCCGTGGTCCGGGTGCGGCCGGGCGGGGATTTTGAGTCCTGGAGTCAGGGGACCCTCTCGCGTATGCAGCGTGTCAGGGAGCGTTCACGTATGGCGGTTGAGCTGGTCCGGGAGATCAATCGTCTGAGCCGCCGAATGCGTGCCTTGGAGCACCATGTTCGGATGGGCTCGGGGGTGGCCGCGTCGGGTCTGGCCCGCGGGTCTATCAAGACGGCCGCTCAGGAGTTGCCCGAGTCCTATGGGCAATTGCGGCAAGACTGGCAGGGATGGGTGGACACATCGGCTTCGGAGGGCGCCTTTGGCCTGGAAAACAGCGTGACGCTTAAGGCATCGTGGGGGCAGACCGAGCGCTTTTACAGGGAACGGATGAACAGGATTCTGACAACTTCAAGGGAGCTGCATCGTCTGCGCTGCAAGGCTATCGCGAAGCGGGTCAAGATGACTTCGCGAGTTCTCAAGAAGCTCTCCCGGTGGTTTGGAGAAAAGCGGCTTCCGGTAAACCATCCTTCGGTGAAGCGGTTTAATCAGGTGCGCGGGTCGCTGGACGCCAAATATCAAGGTGTGCTGGACGCGGCACGGGACCGGCAGGCCGCGGGGCAAAAAGCCATATCGGATGTTCTTGAGATCGCCGCCGATTATGAGGCGGTGTTGGAGACCGCGGAATTTGACTGGAGTGCGGTGCGCGGTCTGAGGCGGCGCATAGATTCGGTCTTAAAAGAAGTTGGATTTTTGTACAACGATATTTTGAAGGCGGACCTTTTGCTGTTGGAGGTCAATGCCAGAAGCCGAATCCTGGATATGATCAAAGAGCAAACGGCGGATGCGGAACAAGGACAGCTGTTGTTATGGAATCTTTTCTGCCGGGATTACAGGGTGAACTATCACCTTTCTACTTCCGGGTATCTCGAAAGCGTTTCCTGGGATGTGAGCGCCCCGATGGGCCTGGCGGCAATGCTGAAGTATTTGGAGGAACCCATGACGCCGGAGGTTCGATACGAGGACGCGAGGGAGGTGGCCCGGGCCACTCATGAGATCGCCCGCAAGACCGATCAGAAAATGTTTGAAGAGGTTTTGAATGAAGATTTCTTGGCCGGTGTGGACAAGATTCTGGATGAGGAGATCCTGCAGCCTTTCAAGCGCTGGCGGGAGATGGGAGGTGAGAACGACCCGCCCGTTGCGGAAATTCTCAACGCCTGCCTGCTTACTCTGAGGGAGGATCTTCTGGAGTTCTCGAATCCCGGCCCGGCGATCAACCGGAATTACGCAGAGGTGCTCAGCCTGAATTTACGCGGAACGTGGAACGCGAATAGAGATTATATGCGGATTTTTAGGGAAATCGTAAGACTTTTGCCGGACCAGCCCGAGGAGATCTCAAAAAACCGTGAATGGCTCCTCGGACGACTCGGGTCGAGTGATGAGCGGGACCAGGAAGTTCTGGACCGGGGCCGCCGTATTCTGGCTTTTTTTGCGGGGAAGCAGGCCGGAACCTTCGAAGATGAGGCCCTTTACGGGGATGCGTTTCAAGAGTTTGCGCGCATCGCCCAAGACGGCCGGCAGGCACAGGTTCCTGTGTTGGATGGCGAGACGGCCGGCGCAGCGCTCAAGGAATGGCGGGTCATGTCACGCAAGTTGGTCGGAACGATTTTGTATTTGCTCAGATCCGCTTCAGCCGTCGATCAGGAAGGTCCGTTGGCAGAGCGGCTTCGCCGGCGGATGGAGGAGAGCGCGAATTACTGGCTCAGCGAATTCGGGACGGCGCACACCGATCCGTCCTCGGAAGCCAGGCCCAGGAAGCGCAAAAAGGGAAAGTCGAAATCACCCAGAAACGGCAGGGCGCCGGGCGCGCCCCGGGGGTCGAGGGTCGCCGTCAGTGCTGAAGTGAGCGGTTATCTTCAGTCGCTTGACCGGAAGTTCGAACTGGCCGGAAGGTCTTTGGCAATTTATCTGGAAGATGAACCGTTGACTGTGCTTCGTTTCGGCCGGGAGTCGGGGAGAACGACGGTTGAGGGTTTGGCTCCGGATTCCTTCACTCTGAAGCCCGCCCCGCCGCGTTCGAAAATCCGCTCCGCTTCTGATCCGGACGCGGCTCAGACCTCCGCTTTGGCGAGGGCACTCTACGCCGGCAAGGATTATGACACTCTTTGGGTGATGGCAGATGGATTGACCGCTGAACCGGGGAGGGTGACCGCGGAGTTTCGCGCATCGTGTGACGCGCTGGTGGCGCTTAAGCGCAAGGCAGAAAGTCTGGGGGCGGCCGTTTGGGTGGGTGTTCTGGAAGGGCCGGTTGATTCGGAGCTGTTGGATTATGTCCGATCAGTGCCGGAACTCTCGGGAGCTGTTCGGGCATTGTCGGATATGCCGCAGGACCTGTTTGTGACGATTCTGGCTCCTGACACCGCGCGAGGAGTCCGGCGTGAATTTCCTTCGGACCGCCTCAGCGTCAACGTGTATCACGCCATCCGTGCCGGCGAATCCGGGGCCTTCCGGGTGCCGGATCTGGAAAAAACATTTATGCTGGCGCTTTTTCAGAACGCTTTGTCGATAGAGCTCGCTCAAAGTCCCAACGCGGAACTCGATGGCCGTGCGGCCTCGTGTCTGGCGCTTTGGGCGGAGGTTGCGCCCTCCAAGGTTCGCGACTACTACCGCAAGACCGGGACCAATATCCGGGTTTTGACGGATGAGGTGATCCGGGCAGGAGCGGAGGTTTCTCTTCCGCTGCTTTTTAAAACGGCGCTCGCGGAATTCGAATCGCTAATCCGCAGGATCGCCGAAACCGCCACCTTCGCCTAAAGTGAGATTCCGGCCGGTGTGTTAGAATAACCGGCGTGCAATTTCTGAAGGATGCCTCAGGTATCAAATCGGCAGGATTCGGCCTCGCCCTCATCGGAAGCGCATTTTCGATCTCCGTGTGCGGTGTGGGTCTGGCGGTCTATCTGGCCGGGGTTCTTATCGAGCTCTTCTCGGCCCGGGAGTATGACTGGCGCCCCTTTCCGCACCTCAAATTTCTGATTCCGCTTCTGGGCTGCCTCATTGTTTCCATGGCAATCAGCGATTATTTTATGGTGTCGGCCCGCGGACTCTTCAAGTATGTCGAGGGATTCATCCTTCTTTACGCGGGGCTGGATGTGATTCGCAATTCACGAATGTTGAGGCGGCTGGTCTTCCTTTATCTGGTGTGCTACACCCTGGCGCTTCTGGCGGCCCTGGCTCAGGAGATTTACGGTCTGGATTTCGTGTATTTCAGGCCGGCGATTGCTTTTCAGGGCGATGTGTACCGGCTCACGGGGCCGTTCAAGCATTCGAATGATTTTGGGAGCTTTCTGGTTCCCGGCTTCGGGATTCTTTGTGCGGTGATACTGGAGGCGGTTTGGAGCCGCCGCCGGTGGCGCGCCGTACTTGCCGCGGTACTTTTTGTGCTGGCTTCCTACTGTTTGGCGCGTACCCTTTCCCGAAGCGCGCTTTTGTCAGTGATGCTGTCACTGTTTGTGTTCGGGCTTTTCTTCCGCTTCCGCTGGAAAATGACCGCCGTCCTGATCCTGGTGCTTGTGTGCCTGGCGGTCATTCCTTCCCCGGTCAGTCAACGGATGCGGGAGATTGCGAATCCGGCGAGCGGCAATAACCGCGAGCGGGTGCTTCTTATCGGAACGGCCGTGAGGATGATCCGCCAAAGTCCCGTGTTCGGATTGGGTCTCAACACCTACTCCGATTATTTTCCGGAATTCCGGCCGGCGGATTATGACACGATCATGTACGCTCACAACAGTTATTTGCAGATCGCGACGGAGAGCGGGCTTGTGGGTATTTCTTTCTATTTGCTTTTTCTTCTGGTGCTTTTGGGGTCATTTTGCCGGGGCATCGCCAAATCTCCTCCGACCCCGGCCCGGACACTCGGCATCGGTCTGGCGGCCGGAATCACGGGGCTGATGTTCAACGCGCTCTTTGAGTCCCTGCTTCAGTCCACGCGGATACGGACGCTTTTTTGGTGCCTGATGGGCATGTCCGCCGCGTTGGTCTACATGCAGTATTTCAAGGCAGGCAAGGACGCCGGGTCATGAATTCGCGCGCACAAGTCCGGCGGGATGTCCTTTTTTTGTTCCTGGCCGCGTCGGCCGCATACCTGTGGCAGTTGGGCGCCGGCAGCCTGGCAAGCTGGGATGAGGCGTATTACGCTGTCACCTCGCGGGGGATTTTTCAGACCGGTGACTGGGTGCATCTGCGGTTTTTTGATACTCCGATTTTTGATAAGCCTCCTCTGTATTACTGGGTAACGGCTGTTTTTTATCATCTGGCCGGAGTCTCGGAATGGACCACACGGCTTTTTTCGGCGCTTTCGGGTATCGGACTCGTAATTGCGGTGTATGTGCTCGGGCGGGAACTTTTCGGGCGCCAGGCGGCCGTCGCGGCGGGTGTGGTACTTCTGACCAGCAAGGACTTTATTCACTATGCGCGCTGGGGCACGCTCGATGTCGCGGAATGCCTTTTTTTGACACTGGCGGTTATCGGATTTGTACGGGGTTTTTCGCGTCCGGCATCGTGGCTTCTTTTTTGGGTGGCGTGTGCTCTGGCGGTGATGACCAAAGGACCGCTCATCCTTCTCATCTGGGCC
>JADGBA010000002.1 GCA_015231685.1 Candidatus Omnitrophota bacterium
TAGACATCCCCGAAGCGGCGCAGCCGTTCGATCTGAATTTGACGCGTGTTGACGGTTGCCCAGTCCGGAGGATCCGCAGACTCCTTGAAGAGATTTTCGGCCTCGGCGGCTTTCCGTCGAGAAGACGTCCGATCTCTTCCCATCCTATGCGTTCTTGTTTGTCCGGACCCGGAAGCTTGCCAATCGTGGCGACGATGCGCTGTCGGGGACCACGCTCGGTGCGGATACTTTCCACCAAAGCCCAGTAGTCGAAGACCTGGCCGGGTTTTTTACGCTGGATACGTCGCAAGAACATACTCTCATTATCGACGGACCAGAAGGACTATTCAATGGGGTGGTCTTCACTACAAAAGGATTTTTGCGAACCGTCCTTGTTGGACAAGAGGTTACAACTGCGAGAGGGCGGAAATCGGGGTGATTATTTGGATAACTGCGGAACTTGGGCTAACCGGACGTCCGGGGGGAGACGTTAGAAAGGACATCATCGGACCAGACTGGACGAAGTATATTTGGTTGTCTTAGTGTCATCGTCACAAAAGCAGGGATTCATCGCCCCCACAAGTATGAAATCCGCCGGGAACACTATCGTCGCCTAGGTCCGCGCGATCACGATCCGCCCGTCTTCCATCGGCTGGCGAAGGACCTCAAGCACGTTTCTTCTGAATTCAGGCATCTCATCGAGGAACAGCACGCCGTGATGCGCGAGATTGATCTCCCCGGGCTTGGGAATGGCCCCTCGACCGACGAGCGCCGTGCCTCGGAATTTATGTGTCCTGCCCGGTGTCCAAATAGTGTCCACTTTGGGTGCAGATGGACACCAAATCATACCAATGGACACCAACGGAACTTGGGGTTTTTCAGAGTGAAGCGAGAATTTCAGAGAGAGCGGAACCGGGGCGCGTTTTCATTGCGAACGAAGCGCTCTCCCAGCTGAGCTACAGCCCCGTAAACCGGGAATCCTGCAAAAAGGTCTTATTGTTCCTGCGTATTTTTACGAACCCAGTCCAGGTAAGGCGCGCTGCCATCCTCGACGGACAGCCGGACCACTTCCGGACATTCGTACGAATGAAGCTCCGAGACTCTACAGCTGAGCTTTTCAAATAACGCGCTTCGCGTCTTCGCCAGAAGGAGCGTCTCCGTCGAATCTTCCACGCGCTCCTGCCAGCGATAAATCGAGTGGGCGCTATCCATCACGTTGACACACGCCGCCAGCCGCTCTTCCACAAGAGTTCGGGCAATCCGCCGCCCCTCATCCGGAGTGGCCGCGGTGATCAACACCACGCTCACGCCCGACATACCGGCCGGTCCTAGAACCGCAGGGTGATGGTGTAATTATCGCCCTGTTTTTCGAGAATCACGTGCCCTTCGCGGGCCAGCCAACCAAGACTCATCAGGGTGATCTCACGATCACGCCCGATTGTGGATACGATCTCCTTGAGCGTGCTGGATTTCTTATCGTCAAGATAGTGCCAAATTTCGCCCGCGACAATTCCGATTTCTGTGATCATATTCGTCTCCGATTGGTTGAACCATTTCTGACAAACTCTCAAGGCGCGCATTTTATCACACGATCGCCGTACTTCCTAGGTGTCTGCCGGTTCGCTCTTGCGGTTCCAACTGTGGCACTGGGGACACTGGGACAGAGTTTCATGGAGCGAGTCGACGTACGTGTAGGCACAAATTCCGCAAGTCCAGACCTCTTTGGGCGAAAGCTCATATTTCTCAAACGAACGGCCGCGCTCAAAACGGAGCCAATATCCGAGCAGAGCGGCAAGGGCGATGCCCAAATACAGACAAATCGCTGTGGAAATATCCAGGCCTATCAATCCAGGGGCCCCCGTGGAATCATCGCCGGGTCCACCGTCACAACCCCCTCTTCATAGGTGTCCGCCGCCTGCCGTCGCGACGGCACAAACAACCACTCCATGAAATATCTCTGCCAGGCCAGATCCAGTGCCGGGTCTCCGCCGGAGATGACATTCTCCGCCCTGGCAACATTTCCGTCACGATCCACCTTCAACCGAAATTCAGAAATCCCGACGGACGCGATGCGCTCGGCGCTGAGCAGCGTCAAATCCTCCGGGAGATCCGGCGGGTACAGGAGGCTGCGCTCGGCCAGCCTGCCGGTCAGCGGGAATGGACTTTTGGAATAATTCACCGGGAGCCGTTCGTAAAATTCCGCGGAGGCAAACGGCCGCTTTTCGCCCATAATTCCGCGAAGCGCGCCCCATACCGTCCGGCTCGATGGCACGCTGACGAGGTCCTCGGTTTCCCGGCGGCCGAGCGTTTCCGCCTCCGGCTCCAAATCCGCCGAGAGCTCATCCGCAGAACGATACACCGTCTGACTCGCTTCGGGCTTCGAGAGAACAATCATGTTGAACGCGTCATCGGAGAGCACCGGGCCGAGGAAGTAGATTTTCATATCCCCGAGAGATTTCTGCGGCCGGGGTTTCACATCGATGGTGATCCCAAAGAACCACACCAGGTGCCACAACAGCGCCAGGAGAATAGCGCGCTTGAGAAACACATTGGTGAAGCATTCCGCCAAAATCCTCAATATGCGCCCCCCGGCTGGTTGGTCGCGATATTCACCTTGCGGATGCCCAGGTGGCGGCACAGATCCCAGATCTCCACAATCCTCCCGAGAGAGGCGCCGGCGTCGGCCTTGATCAAAACGCTGGAATTGTCACGGGCCGCCTTCTCGAGCAGATCTCCGAGCACCCCGATCTGGATCGGCTTGTAGTTCAGATACAACAAATCCTGCGAGGTGACAGAAACCACCAGGTTCTCGGAATCGATGATTTCGCTCGTCACGGCGCGAGGCAGGCGGACCTTGATCCCCGGCTGCAGAATGAAGTTCGATGTGAGCATGAAGAATATGAGAAGCAAAAACATCACATCCACAAGCGGCGCAATATCAATCACCCCTTTGTGGAGCGCGGTTCGACGCTTCAGGCGGCTAAATTGCATCTACGCCTCCTTCAATGACGAATCGGAACGGCTGCATCGGGCTAGACCTCCGGGACATCACGTTTTTCTGAGAGCGTGCTGAGAAGATCGGTCGCGCCTTTTTCCATATCAAGGACCAGTCCATCCACGCGGCTCGTCAGGTAGTTATACGCCACATAGGTGGGGATTGCGACGCAGAGACCCACCACGGTGGTGAGAAGCGCCTGCCAGATTCCCCCGGCAAGATCTCCCGGGTTCAGGGGTGAAACCGCGGAGGATTTCTCCTGTATCACCTGAAATGCCTCGACCATGCCCGTGACGGTTCCGAGAAGACCCAATAGCGGCGAAATGTGCGCGATGGTGGCCAGAACCGGCAAACGCCTCTCGAGCTGCGGCACCTCATGCAACGCCGCGTCCTCAATGGCCTCCCGAATCTCAGCTCTGGGCCGATCGTGTTTGAGAATTCCCTCTTTGAGGACGGTAGCCACCGGACCCGGGGTCTTCTCGCAGAGATCCACCGCGTCCATGATGCGGTTCCGCTTCACGGACCGCGCGATCTGCTCCGAAAATTTGCGCGCGTCCACACTGACCTTCTGGAGATAAAAAATCCTCTCGGCCGTGATCACAAAGGCCGCGAACGAACACGCCAGAATCGGCCACATGAGCGGCCCGCCCTTTTGAATAACATCCCACATTGTCGCTGTTCTCCTTGTTATTTGAGCTTTTTGGCTTCCTCATAGCGGCCCATGGATTCCAAAATGGCCGCCGAACGCTGCCGCCCCTCTTCGCCATGGGCGGTCTGATCCGGATAAAGATAACCCACTTTGAGATATTCGCTCACCGCCTCGTCGTAATTCCCCTCGCGCTCCTGCGCTTCGCCGAGCTTGAGCTGGTACGAGGCGGATTGAGGCGCCGGGGAGGCTTCGACGGCTTTGCGAAAATAAAATACCGCCTCCTTCGTGTTGCCTTCGAGCATCAAAAGCTCTCCGAGGTTTCCCCACACCGCTGACCGTATCCGCTCACCTGCCATTGTGGTGGACACGGCCAGGAGCGCCGACTTGGCTTCCCGGATACGGTGGGATGCCACTGCTATTTCGGTCAGAGCCGTGGCGGCCTTCGCCGCGCTGTCGCCTCCCGGATCGCGCTCCAAGATCATACGGTATACCTTGAATGCTGCGGCGTCGCGCCCTTCGTGCCTGAGAAGCTCCCCCCAAAGCCACAGACCGTTGTCGGATAAATCGTGCGAAGCATACCGGGTCTCGAACCGGCTCAGATAATTCGCCGCCGAATCATAGCGTCCCCGCTCAAAATTGTATTCCCCGAGGAGATACGCCACATCCCCCGCCAAATCAGCGTCCGGATACCGCGAGAGGAGCGACTCAAGCTCATCGAGCGCTTCTTCATCCCGCCCGGTCCTCAAAAGAACGAGCGCGTGCTGATAATGGGCCATCACGCCAAGATCTGATTCCGGCTCGGTACGGATGATGTCGCTGAAAATCTCCAAAGCCGGCGCCCACGCCTGAAGATTGTAATGACACACCGCGCTCTGAAAGTACGCCCGTCGCTTCAGCGGACTCTCGGGATACAGGCGCACCAAGTCCTTCAATGGCCCGAGCGCCGAAACGAAATCCCCTTTCTTCATGAGCGCCATCCCCAGCCCGTAGAGCGCGTCGTCCCGATAAGCGCTGGTCGGAAACTCCTGCAACAGCGCCTGAAATCCCAGAACCGCGGCCTCGTAATTGCCCAAACGCACCAGTGCCGCGGAGAGCTGATACTGCGCCGCATCCGCGTACATCGAATTCGGATACTCTTCAAGGACCTCGTCGTAATAACCGATGGCCTCCTCGATCTTCCCGTTCTCCATGAGCGTATCGGCAATATTGACCAGAACCGCCGCCCTCAGACGTTCGTCCTCCGATGTCTCCTTGAGAACATACAAATATTTCATCGCCTGGGCGTCATCCCGAATCTTGAACGATGCCCAAGCCAGTTTGTAACGCGTTTCGGAGGTCAGCTCGCTCATCGGATATGACTCCACAAGCGACTGCCACAACTCGATTGCGCGCGGATAATTCCCCCGGTCATAATGGATTTCTCCCTCCCAGAAAAGCGCGTCATCCGCGAAGGCCGAATCCGAATATTCATAACGTAAGTGATCAAAAGCTTCCATCGCTTCCTCGTATCGCTCAAGCTTCTCCAGACAACGCGCTCTGCCAAAGAGGAACGAATCAGCCAGGCCCGACGCGCTGAAGTCCTGCGCGAGCGGGGTAAAGGCTTCCAGACTTTCCCGGTACTGCTCCAGCTGAAAGTACGCCCACCCCAACCGATGCAGGGCAAAGGGGTACAGAGGGCTGTCGCCGTTGCCGCGCAGGACCGTGCGGAGATATTCCACGGCCTTGGGATAATCCCTGAACACAAACGCGGTCTCACCCAAAAGGTAATAGGCCTGAGGGGCGTAGCGATTCAGAGGATGAAAATCCACAAAGCGGGACAGAACTTCGGATGCCTTCTTGAAGTTCTGGACCTCAAACGCGATTCGTCCGAGCTGAAAACGGCTTTCCGCCACATAAGGCCCATTGGGCGAATTCACAATCAGCTGTTCAAACGCCTTCATCGCGCCTTCAGAATCGCCCATTCTCTCCAGAGCCCACGCGCGGGAGTACCGGGCCAGATCCGCCAGGCTCGAGGAAGGGTAGCGTTGCGAAACCTGCTCATAACTCTTGGCGGCAAGCGCGAATTCCCCCGTTCGGAAATAGGCCTCCCCGATCCAGTACATCGCGTGATCCGCAAGCAACGATTCTCCCTTGGCGGCTTTCATGGATTCAAGGACCTCGACGGCTTCCGAGTACTTCCCCTCTTCCACGAGCGCGCGACCCAGATAAAGCTTCGCACGGGGCCTTTGTCGTGACTCGGGATAGTTCGTCAGAAATTCCGAGGCCTTCTGCGAACACAGTTCGTACAAACGGTCCTCAAAAGTACGCGCGACGACGAGCAGATCTTCCCTTTCGGCGGCTTTGGCAGGGAGCTCCGTCAGGATCCCTGCAAGCACCGAGAGGATGGCCGCCGCAAGAACTGTCTTCAACTGTCGAGAACGTGTCATAGAATCTTTTTCAAAAATTGTCCCGTGTAAGAGGCTGCGATTCCGGCAAGTGCTTCCGGAGTTCCCGCCCCCACCACTTTGCCGCCGCCAGAGCCGCCTTCGGGCCCCAGATCAATCACGTGGTCCGCGGACTTGATCACATCCAGGTTGTGCTCAATCACAATCACGGTGTTGCCGCGGTCCACCAACGCCTGCAGAACGCCCAGAAGCTTCGCGATGTCCTCAAAGTGAAGCCCGGTGGTCGGCTCATCGAGGATATACAGCGTCTTGCCCGTCGCGCGTTTCGAGAGCTCAGTCGCAAGCTTCACACGCTGAGCCTCGCCGCCCGAAAGGGTCGTCGAGGACTGCCCCAGTTCGACATAACCCAAACCGACATCAAAAAGCGTTTTTAACTTCGAATGGACCGCCGGAATATTCTCGAAGATTTCCATTGCTTCCTCCACGGAAAGCTTCAGCACCTCGGCAATGTTACGGCCGCGATAACGCACCTCCAGCGTCTGTGCATTGAATCGCATGCCCCTGCAGACCTCGCAGGTCACGAAGACGTCGGGCAAAAAATGCATTTCGATCATTTTAACACCATCGCCCTCACAAGCCTCACAACGTCCGCCCTTGACGTTAAAGCTGAAGCGCCCGGGCTTAAACCCGCGCATCCTCGAATCCGGCAAGCGGCTGAATATCTCCCGGATCGGTCCCCAAATCCCAGTGTACGTCGCCGGATTGGAGCGCGGAGTACGGCCAATCGGCGACTGGTCAATCTCGATCACTTTGTCGATTTGCTCCGCCCCGAGAAGCTTCTTGTGCGCGCCCGCGCGCTCCCGGGATTTGTACAGCTTCTTTCTCAAAGCCTTCCAAAGAATCTCGTCGATGAGCGTGCTTTTGCCGGAACCGGAAACGCCCGTGACGCAAATGAAGGTCCCCAACGGAAAGTCCACCGTGATGTTCCGCAAATTGTTTTCGGATGCGCCTTCAATGCGAATACGCTTGCCCGCACGGCCGCGGCGGCGCGATGCCGGCACGGGAATGGACAACGCTCCCGAAAGGTACTTTCCGGTCACCGACTCGGCGCACTTCACGATCTCTGCCGGAGGTCCGGAATAAACAACCCGTCCTCCGTGAGCGCCCGCGCCCGGCCCCAAATCCACCAGATGATCGGAAACACGCATCGTTTCTTCGTCGTGCTCCACCACAATCAGGGTATTGCCGAGATTTTTGAGCGATTCGAGCGTCGCAAGCAGCTTCTGATTGTCTCTCTGATGAAGACCGATGGAAGGCTCATCGAGCACATAGAGCACACCCATGAGCCCCGCACCGATCTGGGTCGCCAGGCGGATACGCTGGGCTTCGCCTCCCGAAAGGGTCCCGCTCGTACGGCTCAGCGTGAGGTATCCCAGGCCGACATCGAGCATGAATTTGAGTCTTTCCCGGATTTCTTTGAGAATCTGCCGCGAAATATGCATCTCCTCCTCGGAGAGCTTCAGTCCCCCAAAGAACGTCACCGCCTCATCTACCGGCATTTCGCAGACTTCATGAATGTTCTTCCCGGCCACCCGCACCGCGAGGCTCTCGGGCTTCAGCCGCCGGCCGCTGCAGGCGGTGCAGGGCTGTTCACTCATGCACTTGTTGATTTCGTTTTTCATCCACTCCGAATCGGTCTCTTTAAAACGGCGCTCCAGATTCGGCACCACGCCCTCAAATCCGCCGGACCATCCGCCGTCAGCGCCCGGTTCTCCGTACAACACCAGCTTCTTCTGGGCGGCAGAAAGTGATTCAAACGGCGCGTCCAGACTAAAGCCCTTTCTCTCGGCGAGCCGCCTAAGCTGTCGGCGCAAATAGATCATGTAGGATTTGCCTCCGCGCTTCCACGGAACGATCGCTCCCTGCCGCAGGGTCTTGGACGGATCGGGGATCACCAGTCGGACATCAATCTCCTGCTTGTTGCCGAGACCGTCGCACATCGGGCAGGCGCCATAGGGAGAATTGAAGGAAAACATCCGGGGCTGAATTTTTTCAAAACTCACGCCGCAGTGGGCGCAGGCATGGTGTTCCGAAAAAATCTGTTCGTTCACCGGCGCTTTGTCCCCGCCCGCCCCCGGGAGCTCCGCCGCCACCCGGATCACGCCGCCGCCGGTTCGCAGGCCGGCCTCTACTGAATCGGTCAGCCTTTTTTTGTTGTCAGCCCTCAGCGTCAGACGGTCCACAACCACTTCAATGGTGTGCTTAAGCTTCTTGTTCAGTTCGATCTTTTCCGAAAGCTCCCTGATAACGCCGTCCACGCGCGCCCGGACGAACCCCGCCTTGCGCGCATCATCAAACACCGAATGGTACTCCCCTTTACGACCCTCAACCAGAGGCGCCAGAAGCGTCACCCGGGCGGACTCCCCGAGGATCATGACCTGTTCAACGATTTCCTGCGCGCTCTGACTCGAAATCTGCCGTCCGCAGCGGTGGCAGTGCGGAATCCCGATCGACGCATAGAGGAGCCTGAGATAATCATAAACCTCGGTGATGGTCCCGACCGTGGAGCGGGGGTTCGCCCCGGCATTTCTCTGCTCGATGCTGATAGCGGGCGAAAGCCCTTCAATGTATTCGACATCCGGCTTTTGCATCTGGTCCAAAAACTGGCGGGCATAGGCGGAGAGGCTTTCCACATACCGCCGCTGACCTTCCGCATAAATCGTGTCAAACGCCAATGAGGACTTGCCGGAGCCGCTCAAGCCGGTGATCACCGTCAGGGCATTACGGGGAATGCGCACATCAATCCCCTTAAGGTTATGCACCCGGGCATTTTTGACAAAGATTTCTGACTTGGGCCGAAGCTCAGGAGTTTTCATCTTGATTCGCAGCAACCGGAATGCTCTCCCCTTTAAGAATGGGCGGAATCGGCCGTGTGTCGATCCTCAATCCCCCGTCATGTTCAATCCTTATGGAGTATAACGTTCCCGGAACAAATAAAGATCCCGGCGCCTCGATCTGCGCGCTTTTGATGCCCGCGGTAAGACGCTTTTGCGGATCCAAAGCAACTTCCCAGAACTCCTCCCATATCTTCTTCTGGAAACCCTCGGGAACTCCGGAAACACGGTATCCCGCGGGAATGCTGTCGGCGGCGGTAATCTCGAATTCCTGGGTCTCTGCTCCGTCCAGCACAAATGCCTTCAAAAAAAGATAAATGCTCTTTCCCTTCAGAGAGTCCCCCTTCATCACACTCTCGTCTTCAAACCGCACCACCAGGGACTGAAACTGAATCAGATTGCCCATGAACTCGAAGTAGCGGGGCTCGAGCGGACGGCCGTGGATGTCATATTCCAAAAACTTGATCCGCGTCAGACGGCGGCGGCTTCGGTCATCATACCGCACACCGGTCACCAGGACCTCGGCTGCGCGGGAGTCCGCCGTGAGATTCGCCTGAATCTTCTTTAGATTCTCAATTTCACGGACGTGCCGCGTAACCAGCAAAATTCCTCCGGCGACAACAGAGATCACCAGAAATATCGTCAGTTTGTTAAGCGTTTTGAACATAGTGGGATATCGTACCATAGACGGGGCTTGCCGGGTCCGCTCCAACGGCATGCCGGCACTTCGATCGCTGGACCGGACCCGTATCGTTCGGTAAAATACGACCCATGCCTAAACCGTCCGGACAACGCCAGAGCTGGGGCACCAAGATCGGCATCATCATGGCGGTGGCGGGATCCGCCATCGGTCTCGGGAACTTCCTGAGATTTCCGGTCCAGGCCGCCAATAACGGCGGCGGGTCCTTCATGATCCCTTACTTCATTTCGCTCATCTTTATGGGGATCCCTCTGATGTGGGTGGAATGGACCATCGGCCGCTACGGAGGCGGTTTCGGGCACGGGACCGCGCCCGGCGCCTTTCATTCCATGTGGGCCAAAAACCGCTTCATCAAGTACTTCGGAATCATCGGCATCTTTGGACCCATGGTGATTTTCATCTATTACACTTACATCGAATCCTGGCTGCTGGGATTCACCGTATTCTCAATCACCGGCCGCGCTCTTCTCCCGGGCAGTCAGGAAGCGATGCAGTCCTTCCTGGCGGGCTACCAGGGCATCGAAACCAATGAGTACTTCACGGGCCGACTCTGGGCCTATATCTTCTTTCTGATCACCTTCGTTTTGAATATGTATGTCATCACACATGGTATCTCCCGCGGCATTGAGCGTTTCACCAAGTGGGCCACCCCCCTCCTGCTGATCTCGGGCATTCTGCTTGCGGTTCGCATTCTCACACTCACACCGGTCAATCCGGCCCACCCGGACTGGACAGTCACCGCCGGACTCGGATTCCTATGGAACCCCGACTTCTCCCGCCTCACCGACGCCCGCGTCTGGCTGGCTGCGGCCGGGCAAATCTTCTTCACACTGTCCGTCGGCATCGGCGCGATTCTGACCTACACGAGCTACCTCAAAAAAAACGACGATATCGTCCTTTCCGGCCTTTCGTCGGTGAGCACCAATGAATTCGCGGAAGTGGTCCTGGGCTCGAGCATCATCATTCCCGCAACGTTTCTCTTTTTTGGACCCGTCGGCACAACCGAAATCGCCAAAAGCGGCGCGTTCAACCTCGGTTTTGTGACCATGCCCATGATTTTTCAACAAATTCCGGCGGGGCAATTCTTTGGAGCGTTGTGGTTTTCGCTTCTTTTTTTGGCGGGCGTCACATCGTCCATCTCTCTGGCCCAGCCAGCCATCACTTTTCTGGAAGACGAATTCAATATTCCCCAGGCAAAGGCTACCCGTATCTTTGCCGTCGTGACTTTTGTCCTGTGCCATTTTCCGATCCTCTTCCTGGGTCAGGGAGTTCTCGACGAAATGGATTTTTGGGGAGGAACCTTTTGTCTGGTGGTCTTCGCCACAATTGAGTCGATCCTTTTTTCATGGGTTTTTGGAATCGATCGTGCATGGGACGAAATGCACCTGGGCTCAGAAATTCGTGTTCCGCGCTTCTACAAGTTCATCCTCAAATATGTCACACCGCTCTTTTTGATTGCGATTCTCGTCTGGTGGTTCATTCAGCAGGGGGCTCCCGTCATTCTGATGAAGAACATTCCGGATGAACTCAAGCCCTACGCCCTGGGCACGCGGGCGGCGCTGGTGGTGCTGGCGGTGACACTCTGTCTGCTGGTTAAATTGGCTTGGCGGAGAAGAAAAAAAAGTGGCGACCTGCCGGATTATTCCTTGCCGGACTCCCGGTAATAGTAGACCCTCAAAGCTTCCCAGGTCTGCGGCCCTGCCAAACCATCGGCCTTGAGTCCCTTGGATGTCTGAAACGCCTTGATCGCTTCGCGGGTTTTTGCGCCGACCTTACCGTCAATGGGTCCGTCGTACATATTGGCGCGAGCCAGTGCGATCTGGACCTTTTCATTGAAGGAGAATTCATGACCTTCTTCAAATTTGACACTCGGCGTCTTCACAACAACGGGCGCTTCGGGAGCCGCCTGCTGGGAAACCTGTTGAGCCACGGCGTGAACCTTCATCGTGTCCGCCGCGACTGCCGCAGGGGGCTGAGGGACCGGAATCACTTCGACGGCGGTCTGAGCGCTGCCCCATCCGTCCTCAATGCTGGCAAGCATTTTCAAATCCTCGTCAGACAAAAGCGCAGCTGTTTTCTTTTCCTGGCTTTTTCCGCAACCGGCGGCAACGGACAATGCTGAAATCAAGAATACGAGTAAAAGCGGGTGGCGAAGTTTCATAAGCATGATGTTATCTCAAGCCTCCCATGAGGTCAAGCCAATTGAGTTGAATGTTTTTTTAATACCTAGCATAATTTACTCTAATTAATTATTATTACATTTTATTTAACATTTTTAACTGAGCAACTTCCTCTTCCAAACTCTTGATCTTCGCGTCGCTAGCGTCAATCCTCGCCGAAAGTTCATGCACCTTTTTCTGCAGATACTCTTCCATCGGCATAAACTCAACAACATTACCCTTGGTCTGAATCGGCATATCCGCCGGAACCTTCATGCGAATACCGTTAATCTTCTTGATAACCATTCCATCATCATCTGCGGCCGGCGCCGTCACGCCCATGAGGCCAACCCCGGCAGCCACAATCACTGCCCCCAACAGTCGTCTTGTCATTTCTTTTCGAATATATCACCCGGGATCATGCGCTTCTGATCCACTTTGAGTCTCAGCTCAGCCCTGAGCATCCTGAGTTCGACATCCTTGGCGTCTTTGGCGTTGGGCAGCAACTCAAGATATCTCTGATAGTGCGCCACCGCCTCTTTGGGTTGGTCAAGCTTCACGTCCTGCAGTACGGCCATGTTGTAATGAGCCAGCGCATCAGCCGGATTAAAACCCAATGCATAGTCGAATTCTTTGACAGCTTCCTCGTATTGCCCGCTCCGCATCAAGTACACCCCGAGATTGTAATGCGCGGCCGAAGCGTCCCGTTTCATCAGCCTGACCTGCTCGCTCAGGGCATCAGCCTTTTCGAATAGGGCGGCCGGCGCAACATCGGCAGGTGCGGCCGGCTGATCGGCTTCAGCGTCGGCGTTGGGGGCGTTCGCCGCAGCAGGCGATACCTTCAGTTGGGATTCCAAATCCGCGATTTTGAGTCTGGCATCAACCAGCTGACCCTGAAGATTCTTCACAAACGCCTCGTTAACCGGCGATGAGGCTTTACGCGCAACTTCCTGTGCAGATCGGAGCGCGGCCTCGAGCTCGCCGATTCGCAACTGCAGTTTTTGGCGGACGGCGCCGAGCACCGCCATCTGCTTGAGCTGGGTCTCGTGCGACGCCCTTAGAGAACTCATTTCTTCAACGAGTTTCCTGGCCTGCTCCGCATCCATAGTATTAGCCGAAGCCTCTACACTTTGACTCTCCTGCGCGGCCGTGTTTTGGGAAAGCCGCTCCAGCGCTTTCTGGGTCGAAAGCAATTGTGCTTCTGTCTCCAGGAGATTCGACTCGAGGATCACATTGGATTTTCGGGCTTCGGTCCACTGCCATGTCAAAAGCGCCAATCCCGCTCCTGCCATCAACAGAAGCAGCCACCCAAGAAGCACCTTGTACAATCTCCTCAAACGCCACCCCCGGCCTTGGGCGCGCTTTCTTGAGGGTAAGCCTGGAGGCCCTTTGCAATTTTATCAATGTCCGGCGTCACGTCTTGAGGCAGCTTGGTTCCCGCCGGAGGCAGCGGCGCCGCAACCGCAGACTGAACCGGTTGGGTGGTTTCATTTGAAGGCGCTTCAGCTTTGGGAGATTGCGCTGAAGCTGCCGGTTGCGCCGGCAAAGAAAGCGTGGAATAGTCTTGCAGGCCTTTGACCGGCCCAAGGTCCTCCACTTCTATCACAACATCCTCTTCGGCGGTGATGCGCTCCGACTTGCTCAGGTATTCCCTGTAATCACCCACCGCACTCGGACGATCGTGAATGTAGTTGGCTTCACCCCCGATGATATGAGGAGTCATAAACAGAATGAGCTCAAATTCCTCGGTATCGGTTTCTTCACTTCGGAAGAATTCCTTAAAAAAGGGCAGATCCCCGAAGAACGGCAGCTTCCGGATGGTCGAGGTGTTCTCGGTTTTCCTCAGACCCCCGATCATCACTGTGGTGCCGTCCTTCACGCTGATCTTCGTTTCAACCTCGGTCGTGTCCACGATAGGAATCTCGTTGTTGGACGGCGTTGTGAGCGTCCGTGCCACACTGGAGATTTCGGGCTTCACGGCCATGGTTACAAATCCGTTCTTATTGATTTGCGGCGTGACATAAAGGGAAATACCGACATCAATAAAGCTGACATCCTCGGCGGTGGTGCTGGTGGAACTTCCCGTCGTGGTGGTTGACGTTACATAGGCTTCACGTGTACCGATCAGGATCTTCGCCTCCTGGCCTTCAACGACGGTAATGCGCGGATTGGCAAGAATCTTGGATTCTCCCAGCGTTTTAAGAAACTCAAAGACCACTTCAAAATAGTCCGTTGTGAGTCCGGCGAAGGTCACCAGGCCTCCCGTGCCGAGACTGCGCGAAAACAGCCCTTGCAGGTTGAGTGACTCCAATTTGTCCGTAAAAATTTTCTGCCAGTCGATCCCCTGGTCATAGTCATCACTCAGGATTACCTTGACGATCATCGTGTCGATCACCACCTCACGGGTCTTGCGATCGAGAGTGGCGACCAAATGCCGGATTTCCTTCATCCGTTCCGGCAGCGCGCTGACGACGATCTGATTGGATCGAATGTCTGCCGTCAGCTCTGCCGCCTCCTGCACCCCGGCGGAAGCAAGAAGCGCCTGCATATCCTCTGCCTTCGCATAATCGAGATCAAAAATTTCCTTCTCCAGCGGTTGATCGAGTTCCGCAATGATATCCGTCATCACATTGATCTTGGCGGGAATGTCGACCAAAAAGAGAGTGCCCGTCTTCTGATCAGCCACCACACT
Source organism: Candidatus Omnitrophota bacterium (assembly GCA_015231685.1). Taxonomy (GTDB): domain Bacteria; phylum Omnitrophota; class Gorgyraeia; order 2-02-FULL-51-18; family JAGOUK01; genus JADGBA01. The sequence goes on from JADGBA010000002.1 coordinate 14,453, forward strand.
GCCAACGTCACTTTTGGCCGCGTCGAGCATCTTGAACACCTGCTCGGTGGAAGCGTATTGAAGACGGTGAATGCGTACTTCGCGCTCATCATCATAGGACACGCCGTAGCGTGCCGTGTACTCCTGCATCGTCATGATGTACACCACCGGCCCGCGCTGGACATGCGCCAGACTGTTCGACAAAAGCACAATGTCCAGGATATCCGCGATACGGACATCCGTCAGATGGAGCGTCACACGCCCCGTCACATTGGGGCTGAAATAGATGTTGAATTTGCCTTTCTTGGCCAGAAAGGTGAGCACCTCGACAACATCACTGTCCCGAAGGTCGATCGAAACGCGCTCCTCGATACCTTGGATAAATCCCATCGATTCGTCAGCAGGAGACGCTGTTCCGGGACAAACGATCAGCATCTGCACGCAAAGAAGCGCGACGGTCATCCGCCGGAACCACCGCTTGGTTCGTTGTCCGATCATGATTAAGCTCATCTGAGTCACTCCAGCCTCAGCTCCGCATTTCCGTCCGAAATCACCACACCGTTCGCTTCAATCTTGACAATCTTAATCCCCTTCACAAGCCCTCCGACTCCGACGGTATAGGTCCTTTGTTCCTCAATGTCCTCGATCAGCGCCTCTGGATGATCCGACAGGTAAATGCCGGTCAACCGCAATTTCCCGGCAACCTGCGACAATCGCGCGCTTGGCTCACTTTCTGCCGTGTTCTCTCCGGCCACGATGGCTTTCGGCGTCCATGGCTGAAAAATATTTCTTTCCGCAAAAACGTCGCCATTTTCCTCAATGTCGACAAGATCAAAAAGGTCTCGAGGCACATCCAAAACTGAAGGGGCCTTGATCTGTGTGCTGATCCTCGAAACGAAACGGTCCTCAGGGGTCGCCTTCATCACAAAAACCTCCGCAACGAAGTAAGTTGTCACCGCCAAAAGAACCACCACAAGAAACGCATTGATATTCCGCACCGCCAGGGCCCGGCGCACGGCACTGCGTCTTTGGGGAGAGAATGTACGTACGCCAAATGCCCCCGCCGTGCCCGACCTGATTTGCGCACGCGCCCTTCTCAATGTCTCGCGAAGGCGTGCCCACAACCCAGAAACACCGCCTACGGCCCGACCCAAAAAACCTGCACCGCCTTCAGCCGCCTGGCCCGCCCCCTCTCCGTCAGGCGTTTCGCCGGCTTCTCCACTCCCGGGGTCCTGTGCTATCCCCGCTGGCACCGATTCGGGTTCCTGAGAAGACTTCTCCTCCGGCCCGCTCCGGATGATGTTAAACAGCCGCTCTTCCGGTGTGAGATCGCTCGAAGACATGGGTTCCGTTTGTGGCCGTACCCGGCCGGGACTCATTGCGTGCCAGGGAACCCAGCAGTCTGCCGCCGATGAGCACCTCTCGCTCAAGAATCTCATCCACCGTCTGCCGGTCCACCCGGGATCGACCGTTCATCACCAGGGATTCGAGGCAATCATGACACAGCTGCGTGATCCTGCGCGGGTACCCCCTCGTGACCTGATAAATCGATTGAAGCGCCTCATCGGAAAAAAGCCCGTTCTCGGGCCCCGCTCCGGAAACCTGCATCCGAAACGCGATCATCTGCCGCGCCTCTTCAAAAGAAAGCGTTCTCAAGAGCGCCTTCATGCTGATTCGGTCCCAAAAATTTTTGACTTTCAGAAGCCGCGGAACCAGATCAAGCTGCGAAAACATCACCGCCTGCAGCAGCTTATGGTCATTGGTTTCGTAATTAAGAAGACCCCGCAACACTTCGAGCGAGGCTTCATTCATCTTCTGCGCCTCATCCACAACGAGAACGACTGTCTTTTTTTCCTCGACGCCTTTTTGAAAAAGATAATGGCGAATCGCCGCTGACATTTCAGCAAATCCCGCCGGCTGGCCGTCCATCACGGTGGCCACTCCAAACTGCTCGCAAATGGCCCTCAAAAAATCGGCCGCACCTTCAAAGCCCGGATTCAGAATCACCCGGACAATCATTCCGGCATCACACGCCATCATCTGGCAGAATTTCCGGCTGAGAGTCGTCTTCCCGGTCCCCACATCCCCCAGAATGAGGGATTGGCCCCTGCGAAGCTTCACCGCCACACACAACCGGTACAGCGCCGACTTGTGTTCACGCGACAAGAAAAGCAAATCGGGGTCCGGACTTGTTGAAAACGGCTCTCTGGAAAGATTCAGATGCGAATAATAACTCACGAGCTTCCTGTTATTCTCCTTTTGGCAATCCCGCTCAAAATCGCTAAATTATAATAACAAGGGATAACACAATTAGATAAATAATACAACAGTTAACAACTATTAGTCAATGCTAAAAACGGTTAAGAAATTAAATGCAGGGACTATAGGGGACTATTCCGCGAACACAACTCGTTTGACAGTCACGTAGGATTTGATCTTATTCACATCCGTGGGGTGAGGCAGCATCCGGTACTCTTCAATGGTGTAGAGTTTCTTGGTTCTGACAAGATCAGCCATAAACAGCACCCATTGCCTCATCGTGGACTCGACTTGCATCCGCACCCGATATTCCCCGGCGCCGCCTTCCCCTATATCCGGGGCCTGCGGCTTGACTTCCTTCAGCTCCAACCCGTGGCTGCGGGCCTTCAATTCAAGATCATGCAGCATGGACGAAGGGATGCTTTCCGGGTCGGTGTCCGTGAGATCCAGCCTCTGAAGCATCAGTGACCGTATGGCGTCAAGCAGGGGCTTTTGGGCGAGACTGGACATGTTGTGCAGAGCTGCTCGCTCGCGAAGAAGAATGGTTTCCCTGAGTTCCGAAATACTCCGCGCCAGGGGCCGGATCACACCATAGTCCGAGACCACCAAAAGCACCAAAACAAGCGCAGCGCTCAAAACGGTCCGCTCCCTCCGCGAGAGCGCGTTGAACCTGTCTGTGAGCTTCTTCAATTTAGGAACGATGGACGACGCTGTCAATTTCAAAATCGACAAACTCCTTGTCTTTGACTATCCGCTTCGTGAGATGCTGTGTTTTGACCTCCCGGAAGAGCTTGCTCTGTTCAAGCTCATTGACCAAGCTGAATACCTGTGTCATTTCGCTCGCCCGCCCCCGGATTGTAAAAATACGGTTAGCGGATAAGGCCACTTCAGTCAGATAAATCTCGTGGGGCAGCACGCGGTGAAGATACAAAAGCTCCCTGAACTCATCCGCAGTCGCGTCGTTGAGGTCCATGATCTGTTTGATGAAGCTGCGCGTGCGGCCGACAGCCTGTGTTTCGGCTTCCGTTGTTCGTACCCGTTCACGAAGCCACTCCGCGTATTGGCGTTTTCCGAAAAAAGCCGAAATAAAAATTCCCATGAGGATTATGAAAATCGAAAAACCCAGAGCGCCCAGAATCAGAAGGTCCCGCCCTTTCTGGATGAGAGCCGCTTCAATGACAATCTCCTGCGGCAGCAGATTGATCCGTGGCGGTTTTTCCATGCGCGCAAAACCCAGCACGGCGGACATCGAAACCTCCTCCGTGAACGATTGCCTGCCTGCGGCCGCCCGGAGTATTTTGCGGGTGGTTTCTTCCAGACTCAGCTTCTGAGGCTGCAGTTTGACGGCATCTTTGAGTTTGGCGGAAAGTGTTTCCAGCGCGCCCGTCGCGCCTGTCACCACAAAAGCCGCAAGCTCCCGCGCTGTGTCCTCGGTCTGATAGATCTGCAGACATCGCGCAATATCCGAGGTCAGCTTCGCCCCCCACACCTCAAGCGATTCGTGCAGGCGGTCCGCCCCGATGGAAATGGTCTGCGAAAACAAAATCCCTGATCCCTGATATACAAAAAAATTGGAGTTTTCTGAATCCACATCCAGCACCCCGACCACCTGATTCGCAGCTGCAGGGTGCTTCAAAGCTTTGAGTTCCGCCCGAATCCACGCCGCACTGCCCTCAATCGCGAAGGCGATATGATGTGTTTTCATTCCGGCATCCTGAAGAACGCGAAGTGTGCGGTTCAAAATTCTCCGGTGGGCAATCACCAGCATGACGTGAGAATATCCGGGACGGGCCGTCTTGATGGCCGCGTCTTCCTCCAGAATCACCGAATAGTCATAAATGATTTCATCTTCCGCGTACGGGGTCTGCTTGGCGGCCTGCAGACGGACGATTTTTTGGATCTCTGCCGGATCCGTTGAAGGGACTTCCAGAACACGTGCGGCGAGTTGCTGCCGCGGAATGGAAATCACGAGATCCTTCGGGCGAACCGCATATTTCTTGAAGAGAAGGACGAGATCGCTCGAGGCGTCCGCGTCCTGCGAAGACAGGAGAATCGTCCCCGCATCGACAAGCTCAAAACTTCCCAGAGCATGCCGGGTGAACGCCCATTTTAGCCAGTGACTTCCCAGCTCCAGGACAAAACGCTGGGGAGTCCGCTTCGTGAAGATCATCCTGCCGAGACCGCCCCCGAATCGCCGGTGTTTCCGATGCTCCCGATCGTGGCTTCCCGCAAAAAGAGCACCCGTCCCGCGCGATCCATCACACATTCAAAGCCGGCGTTCTGCCCCCGGCGTCCGGACGCAATCGAAAAAAAACGGAATGTTTCCGGCTCAAATCCCCAGAACTGCTTCAACCCTTCAAACACCGCGGCGTCCTCCTCGGTGAGACCGGCCTTCTCGGCGAGGTCCGAAAGGCTTCCAAAAGGGCCCGCGGCTTCATCTTCGGATCCCTCCGATTCAAAAAAGGATTCGCGGTAGCTTTCAACACCGGAGGCGATCGATACTGAGATGCCCAGGCGCCCCAGCGTCGCCGCCCTGACCGCATTAAGATTGGTCTTTCCCGAACCGTACACCGTCAAATCCTCTTTGATCACATCATAAATTTCTGTCGTCATTCCGGGGACTCTGAGGAGCTCCTCCACGGACCCAAACCCCCACCCCCCCGACGGCGCTTCGAGATCCATTCCGTCCGGTGTATCTTCACGCTCACGCCACGCGATGGTCGCTTCCGCCAACTCCACAGCCTGATCCTCAAGCAGACGGCCGGCATTCAGATAAAGAGCCTTGAGCACCTCCTCATCCACGGCGTTGATATTGATCCTCCGCTCTTCGTTTTCCATCCCGTAAATCCATCGCGGGCCGTCTTCGCCTGAACCTTCCGACCAGTATCCGATCGACAAATACGTTTCGGAATCATCAGGTGCAAAATTCCTGAAAAGCTCCGGATGATTTTGATCCAGAGAGCTCCAATCCCATGCCGTTTCATCACCGGTTGAATCCGTCACCATTATCGCGGGCTCATCATTTGAATCAGCTTCTTCTTCCTCCGCTTTCTGGGCGAAGGCAGCCCGGGCAAAAGATATTCCCCCAAAGGCCGCCTGACGCCCGATACGGTCCTGAGCCAGTCGCATGAGAAGGTGTGCCTGCGACCGGGCGCGTACCGAAAGCGCAATGCTCATCATGCCAAAAAAGATCGTCGCCCAAAGCGCCACAATCAAAACCGAGCCTCTGCAATTCATAATCCTGCGGACACACCATCTCATTTAGTGTTTATTATACAAAAACAAATTATATTTATCAATTTGTAACTTCGGTCGTGGATTCTTGAGCGGCATTTGACAGGGCTGCCGTCAGGCCGGGATGAGACCGGAAAATCAGGAAGGTTTTTTCGATCAATCCAGTGGTCGAACCGGATAACTCAGGATCCAAATCAAGGCGGATACGGATGGCCTTGGCCGAACCCTCGCCGTCCTGAAGGTCTCCCGTCGACGGCGACCACGACGCGCTTGAGGCGGCTCGATAAGAAAATTGGACGCCGCGTATCCCGTCGATCAGTGTCCTGATCTGGCCGGGCGGAAATTCCTCCACAAGCGCGGAGGATTCGGGGTCATAATAATACCTGGCTTCAACGAAGCTGTGCCCGCCGCCCGTTGTCATCGTCTGAACCTGGCCGAGCTTGAAATCCTTGAGATCCGAAAGCGACCCCGCGACCTCCGCCAGCATCGGAACCACAAGCTTATCCGCAGTCCCCTTCATGGGAATCTCGATGGACACCGGTGCCGCCTGAATACGGCGGGCCAGGTGCTCAAGCTCGATCGCCGCCTTCTCAGAAACGGCGCTCCGCCGTGAGTCCAGAAGTCGATACACATGAGCGCCCCCGACCAGCATCGATCCCAACGCCCCCAGAAGAATCCCCGCAATGGCCAGAGCCGTCAAAACTTCAATGAGCGTAAACCCCGAAACCGGGCGAAACTTGTTTTTAAGAGGCTGTCTCATCTGACGCCTCCTCATCTTCCTTTTCTTCAGGCAATAGCAACGTCAGGCTCACCGTCCGTTCCAAATCATCCACCGCCTCAATCTTCGCCACTTGCATATCTACACCCTTGACCGTGACTGGCTCCAATTCCGTACGGATCCGAATCTTTTCCTCACCGAGCTCGGGCGCCCCCGCCCCCGGAAGTCCTTCGTCTGAATCCCCCGCATCCAAAAACTCCAGCTCCAAATCCACCACCGCCTGCTCAATCACCCCCGCCCGCTCCGCCGCCGCTTCAGAACGACGAATCAGCTCAATCGACCGGCTCATCGAAAGATAAGTCACCATGAACGTCATCGACACCACCACCACCGCCACCAAGACCTCAATCAGGGTGAAGCCGCTTTTTAACCGGGGCGAGCGGGACGAATGCGCCGTCTGCGCCGTGCGAGCCCTTCGGCGAGCTGCGGCCATCCGAATGGCGGCGCCCCGCCCAATTGCGAGAAGTCGAGCTATCATTGAGCCGCGCAATTGGGTTCGCCCGTTTGAAATTCTGCTTTTGTGATGAACCATCGCTCCCTGCCTGCGCACTGAGCTATTTCATCCAGCTCATATCGAAGATGGGGAGCATGATCGCGGAGACGATAAGGCCGACGAGAAGACTTAAGGCCAGGATGAGCAGCGGTTCGATGAGGGAGCTGAGCATCTTGATGCTTCTGAGGCTTTCTGCCGAATAAAAGTGCGCGACTTCACGCAGGGCTCCGGAGAGATCGCCTCCCTCCTCGCCCACCGCGATCATCTGCGCCACGAAGGGCCCGAAGGACTGTGCGCGCTTGATCACCTCGGCCAGCGTTTCTCCTTCGGAGATACGTCGCTGCGCGTCCGCCAGGTCCTTCTCGAGCCGGTCGTTGGACAGCACCGGCCGCGTCACTTCGATGGCCTGGTGCACCGGAACCGACTGATCCAGAAGCATCGCGAGCGTATCACAGAAACGCGCGATATCCGCCTTCGTCTTCACCTCACCCAGAAGCGGCAAACGGCTCGACGCCCACTGCCGGCGCGCCTTGCCGGCTTTTCCGCCGAAGGCCGCAAGAAGCCCCACAAGCGCCCCTCCAAAAACCCCCCAAAAAACCGACTGCCATGAGGGGCGCGCCAGAGCCATGAGCATCTTTGTCACCATGGGCAAGGTCTCGTAAGACTGGTTGAATAGCGACGTTAACTTCGGCAAAACAAAGGTGAACATAAAAAATACCGTTCCGATGCCCACCACCACAATCAACATGGGGTAAGCCAGGGCGGAACGGATTTGAGAGCGGGTTTCGTCCTCCCTCTCCAGATGTTCAGCAAGTGTCTGAAGCACCCGGTCGAGAGAGCCGCCGGATTCACCCGAACGGATCATGCTGATGTAGCGATGATCAAAACTCCCGGCGCCGTGTGCGGACAGCGAATCGGAAAACGGAGTACCGTTCTTTACATCCTTCGATACGTGCTCCAGAATATGCAAGAGCCGCGGGTCCTGCGCCTGGGACCCGATGAATTCAAGCGCCCGGAGAATCTGTACCTTGGAACGCATCATGCTGGCCAGCTGACGGGTAAACACGCAGATCGTTCGGAAAGGGATCTTTCCGGAGCGGGGCCGGGCGGGAACGGATTTGCCCTGACGCGCGGGCTTCCCGCCGCGAGCGCCTTTCTTCGGGCCGGCAGACACAACAGCCTCGGCGACCTCAAGCGGAACGAGCCCCATGCGCTCGATTTCGCCGAGCGCTTCGACTTGCGTCATCGCCCGGACCACACCTTCCACAACCGCCCCGGGACCCTTCTTGGCCTTGTAAGAGAATTCTTTCATCCGCGCCCCCCCGCGCAAGTTAAGCGGTTTGAACCACCCGGAGAAGCTCCTCCGGAGTTGTATCGCCCTGGCGGATCTTTTCCCAACCCGACTGAAACAGTGTCCTCATCCCCGCCGCGCACGCGACCTTCTTGACCTCGCCCGCGCTCGCGCGCCGAATGACAAGCTCGTGAATCTCCGGAGTGAACGGAAGAATTTCGTAAATCGCCAGACGCCCCTGATACCCTGACTGCCGACACCGGTCACAACCCACGGCACGCTTCACACTTTGGAGCTCAGGCCCGGGAATGGACTCCCGGAGAACGGCGGGGAGCCCCGAGGGATCCCACGGCTGGTCCTTGGCGCAATGCGGACAGACCTTTCGGACCAACCGCTGCGCCACCACTCCGAGGACCGTCGATGAGACCAGATACGGCTCAATCTGCATATCCAACAGACGTGTCACGGCACCCGCGGCGTCGTTGGTGTGCAAGGTGCTCAAGACCAGGTGTCCGGTGAGTGACGCCTGGACCGCGATCTCGGCGGTTTCGTGGTCACGCACCTCACCCACCATAATGATATCCGGATCATGCCGCAAAACGCTTCTGAGTACCTGCGAAAAGGTCAGGCCGGCCTTGGTGTGCACCTGTATCTGTTCGACGAACCGCAATTTGTATTCCACAGGATCCTCGACCGTGATGATCTTGACATTGGGCTGGTTGAGCCGCGAAAGACACGCATAGAGGGTTGTTGTTTTTCCGCTCCCCGTCGGACCGGTCACAAAAACGAGGCCGTGCGGATGGGCAATCAAATCCTGCGCGAGCTTCAAGTCCTCCGGACTCATCCCCAGGTGCTCCAGGCTCATCAACATCTCCGTCGGAAGAACGCGGATCACCACGCCCTCGCCATAGGCGTCGGGAATCACCGAAACACGCAAATCAAACTGGCGGTTCTCGAGTCGTACCCGTGTACCGCCCGACTGCGGAAGACGCCGCTCGACCATATCCAGCCCCGTCATGATCTTGATGCGCGCGACGATCGCCTTATACAGGTAGCGAATATCATCCGAAACCTTCGCCGGCTGAAGCACGCCGTCCACGCGATAACGAACCACGAGTTCCTTGTCGTAGGGTTCAAAGTGCACATCCGTGGCGCGGGTGTGAATGGCTTCCACCAGAATTTGATTGACGAGCTGAACCACCGAGGCGTCTCCCGCGAGCTTTTCGATATCTTCGACAGGCTCCAGCGTCGTGACGGCAGGATCCCGCTTTTCCTCCTCCTTGGAGAGGATTTTCTCGACCGTTTCCGAGCCCACACCGTAATAACGGTGCATCGCCTCGCTGATGTCACCGGAGGTGGAGAGGACCGTGTCGATTTCGGTTTTGAGCTGCATCTTGATGCCGTCCAGGGGCCAGGTATTCAGCGGATCGGAAATGGCGACGGTCAAAATGTTGTTCTCGTAGCGCACAGGCATGATCTTGTAGTGCCAGACAAATTTGACCGGCATCTTTTCAATGGCTTCCCGCGGAATTTCGGCGCTTCGCAGGCGCACATAGGGAATGTTCATCTGACGGGACAGGCATTCGAGAAGCGATTCCTCGGTGATTTTGCCCATCTCGATAAGAATTTCGCCGAGATACTTGCCGTTCTGCCGCTGGATCTCCACTGCCGCTTCGATATCTCCGGCGGTGACCAGCCCCGCATCCTGAAGAATTTTGCCGATTTTAAGCACCCGTCAACCTTCCCTTCTGCGTTCTTGAAGCTCGCCGATTAGATATAACTTGTCTTCCGGAACCTGGTCAAACCGGCCATCCAGGATCATCCGGCAGCCGTTGAGCGTCTGCCCGACCGGCACATAAGCTCCGGGCCGCCCGGTGTGAAGTTCCGCCGTAAAGAACGGCTGGGTCAAAAAGTTTTGAAGCCGCAGGCCGCGTTCATACAGCAAGCGGTCACTTTTGGAAAGCTCCTCGATGCCGATGACCGATACGATGTGATTGAGCTCCTCGAGGCGCCGGAGAATCCGGAGCGTCTCCTGCGCGATATCAAAATGCCGTTTTCCGACAATGTCCGGATCCAGGTTCACCGTGGAAGACAACAGCGGATCAATTGCCGGATAAAGCCCCTTCTGGACCCGGGCGCGGGAGAGAACAACGATCGAATCGAGATAACTGAAGATCGTCACCACCGCCGGATCCGTCAGATCGTCCGCCGGCACATACACCGATTCCACCGCCGTGATCGAGCCGGCGGCCTCCGTTTGAATCCGCTCATGGAATTCACTCATCTCCGAAGAAAGCGTCGGCTGATAACCCGTCTCAGAGGGAATGTGGCCCATCAGTGTCGAAACTTCCATACCGGCCTGCGCAAACCGGTACACGCTGTCGACGAAGAAGAGAACGTCCTGGTTCTTTTCCCGGAGGTGTTCGGCCAGCGTGATGCCGGTCAGAATCGCTTCAAATCTCGCTCCGGGAGGCTCATCCATCTGCCCATACACCAGGGCCACACGGTCGAGAATGCCGGTGCGCTTCAGCTCATGATAGAGCTCATGCCCCTCACGGATACGCTCTCCCACCCCCGTGAACACGCAGGCGCCGTGGTGCTTGTGCACCACGTTGTGAATGACCTCCAGCGTCAAGAGCGACTTTCCGAGCGCAGCACCACCCAGAATTCCGTTTTTACTTCCTTTGATCAGCGGAAAAAGGAGATCCACCATCTTGATCCCCGTCTCAAGAATCTCGAATTTCTGGCGTTCACGCATTTCGGGGTTAAGCAGAAACTTCTTGTCGCGGCGCCGGATGGGCTTCATCTTTTCGGCCTCAATCGGTCCAAGCCCGTCAATGGGCTGCCCCAGTACGTTCAAGACGCGGCTCAAGACCTTTTCTCCCACCGGCACCTCGATCACTTTTCCGGTCGAACGGACCTCTGAACCGCGGACCACATTGATGCTGGTCGCCAGGCTGATGCATCGCACCCGGGTCTGCGAAAGATGCTCCATCACTTCGAGTGTCACCTGGCGTCCAAAGCGGTCAAGCGCCTCCAGAATCTCATACATTCCGGGAAGGGCTTCCGCTCCGGAGAATTCCACATCAACCACCGGCCCGTTAACTGCCGCAATCTTTCCGGTCATCATTCTTCCTCCTCCCGGGTCCTGAGGCCCTGCGCGTGGCTTGCGAAAACCTCCCGGATCCCGGCATCGATCACTTCGTGGGAGGCCCTGAAATACCGGCTCAAGGTGCGGCCGCGCTGACGGGAAAGCCGCTCATGTCTCTCGGAGAGTTCAATCGACCGGTTGGCCACCTCAGAAAGCTTGGATTCCCAAAAAAGCTCATACAATCTCCGGCCAAACCAGAGCGCGATCGTGTAATCCACAATTTTGCGGATATCCGGCTCGATGATGGTGAGGCCGCGCGGCGCGACCGGCATCTCCCCGAGACTGCCGTCATCGGCTCCTGTGATATCCGCTTCATGAAACGGCAGAACCCGTGACTCTTCCAGGGTCTGGCGGGTGAAGGACTGACAGCGGGCATAGATGATGGTCGCGCTCCCGATTTTTTGATTCAGGTACTGGTCCAAAAGAAAGGGTTTGAGCGGACTCACGGCGCTGTAGCCCAGAGGGAGTCCGATCCCTTCGAATTCCACCGCCGGCACACCGAGCTCTGCCAGCCGCAGGGCCCCGCGGCGGCCCAGCACCACCACCTGCGTCGCCGGATTTTCATCATGCCGCCGGGCAGCGCGATCGATGATCTGCGCGTTCAAGTTTCCCGTAAATCCCTCATCCGAAGTCAGCACCACCACCGCCGGATCCTGACAGGGGTTGCGCACGAACAAACTGTCTTCAAGACGAATTTCGTGATAGAACCTGAAAAAGGTTCGGAGCACCCTCAAAAAGGCCGAGGCCTGCCTGCGCTCGGAGTCCAGATATTGATACTCCGCGATCGCAATCTGCTTGAGCACATTCAGGGTGTTGAGCAGTTTAAGCTCATCTTTCAGCGTGTCCCTGAGACGTGTGACGGCCGCCTTACCCACTTTCGGACCCCGCCACGGAATCACTGTGTCCGAAATACTCTTCACAAACCGCCCGCAGAGAACCCTCCACTTTGTCCAGGGACGCGGACTCCGAAGAAAGTTCCGCGCACAGCGCAGCATGTGAACTTTTGAGGCGATCATAAATCACGCGTTTGAATTCCCGGATTTCCAGAGGATCGAGCCGGTCCAAAAACCCTTTGCGCAAGGCATAGAGACAGATGATCTCCTCGGCCGGAGACGCAGGTTCATTCTTCCCCTGCTTGAGAATCTCTTCCATGGCGTTGCCGCGACGAATCCTTTTGGCCGCCTGCGGAGAAACGGTGGACCGCAAGCGGGTCACATTGATGAGCTCCTTATACTGAACATAATCCAGCCGGAGGGTCGAGCTCAGCTCCTTCAGGAGCGGGCTCTGGATCTTGTTACCGATACGGGAAACAGAAAGGGAAAAATCAATGGCGGGCTTGAAGCCCTCCTGAAAAAGCTCCGAGCTCATGTAAATCTGACCGTCAGTCATGGAAATCAGATTGGAGGGAATATAGCCGGTGACATCCCCCTGCTGGGTTTCCACGATAGGCAAAAACGTCATCGATCCGCCGCCCAGCTCGGGCTTGAGCTGCCCGGCCCGCTCCATGAGTTGCGAATGAATATAAAAGATGTCGCCGGGATAAGCCTCGCGTCCCGGGGTGCGGTTAAGGATAAGCGCGATCTGCCGATAAATCCAGGCGTGCTTCGTCAAATCGTCAAATACCACCAGCACGTCCCGCCCCTTGCGCATAAAATACTCGCCAATCGAAGCCGCTGTGTATGGGGCCAGAAACTGTTCTCCGACGGGCGCGTCAGCCGTTGCGCCGACCACCACCGTATGCGCAGCCGCCCCGCGTTCCGAAAAAAGCTGTGCCAGCCGCCCCAAAAAATTAAAACTCCGGCCGACACAGCAATAGACGCAGAGAGTTCCCCGATCCTTCTGATTGATAACGGCATCGGTGGCCAGAGTGGTCTTGCCGGTGACGCGATCACCGATAATCAGCTCTCTCTGCCCCAGCCCAATGGGGATGATGGCGTCCACGCTCGTCGTTCCGGTTCTCAAGGGGCGTCGGATGGCCGCGCGATCCATAATGCCCGGAGCGGCGCCAAAAACCGGCAACTGTCCGTCGGCGCGGATGCCCCCTTTGCCGTCGAGCGGCTGCGCCAAACCGTTGACCGCCCGGCCCAAAAACTCGTCTCCGACCGGCAAGAGCAGGCTTTCCTCGCGCGTTTTTACGGTATCACCGGAACGTACGTGCGAAAGTTCATTAAACGCGAGGATCATTACATCCTTCTCATCGTAACCGATCACCATTCCCCGCAGGTCTCCCGGCAAAAGTACCGGCTGACCGAAGGCGGCTCCCGGCAGACCCCGCACACGCACAATCATCTTGCGGACTTCGTGAATCGTTCCGGTTTCCTGAATATCAAAGGCGATCTTCGCAGGCATCGGCAATCCTAAAGCTCGCTCATCGCGCTGGATTGCTTCTCAAAGTAGTGCCGCAGGCTCCCGTCAAACACCACTTCGCCTATCGTGATGATAAATCCCGCCAAAAGCGACGCGTCGGGTTCAACGGCCGGATCTGCCGCGCAGGCAAGCTTGGCCTTAATCTCTTCCTTCTGCCGGGCGGTGAGTTCAAACGCGGTTCTCACTGACGGAACCGACCCGGGCGTCGCCTTGCCGGCGGCAGCTTCCAGCGACCCCAAAAGATCGTCCGCCATACAATCATGAATCGAGCGCAGCATACGCTCACTGAAACCCTGCTCGATGATCTGCGCGGCAAACGACGCTCCCCGGCGCCGCGCTTCAAAATCCATCTTCCGCTCAAGCGATGCTTTGGCTTCCTCGACCTGGGCTTCAAGGGCTTCTTTTTCCCTGCCGAGCTCCACCCGCATCCGCTCCATCATCGTCTTGATTTCGGTCTCCGCCGCGGCCCGGCGCTTCTGAATTTCGGCATCGAGACTTTTTAGCTTTTCCTCGCGGCGCTTCTGCATCTGAATTTCGTACACATTGAGCTTCTCCTCCTTCTGGAGATTCATTTCGTGAAGCTTGTTCACACGTTTGACCGCATCCAGAAGATGGCCATGAAAAACGCGCCGCATCACGAGAAGGAGAACCACAAAAAAACCGACCTGCAGAAGCACGAGCTGTATCAGCACGTTATACCCTCCCGACAAAGATGTGGAAGATGACCAGAAGCGCGATGACCGCAATGGCTTCGGCAAAAATAAACCCCAGCATCATCGTCATCTGAATCCGGGGGGCTGAGGAAGGATTTCTCCCCAGCGCCATGATCCCCGCGTACCCGATAACGGCGATGACAGCCGATGGTCCGGCGGTACTGAGAATCATCAGAAGAAGAATTTGCGCCATAAGCCGCTAAATCACCTTTCTATTCGACAACAGCCACCAGGGTCTCGCCGTCAAAACGCATGAGCCCCTGCCAGACCTTGAGGTGCTTCGGTTCTTCGTTTGGCGGAAAAACAACCAGCTTTCCGTCACCCAACAAGGAAATAATCGGCGCGTGCTGATCGGCGACCTCAAACTCACCCATCACCCCAGGCAAAAGCACGCGGTGGACCTTGCCATCATGAATCGTTCGATCGGAAATATGCATTATTTTGGCGCTAAACATATGAGGCTATATCCATTTAATCACTAGTATTTGATTATACACTATGGATAGCAAATATCAAGATTGTTAAGTATATTTAAGCTTTGTCAGTTTCGCGGCCTGAATACACCTCTCCCCGGGGCATTTCAAACGACGATTCGCAGGCGTCTAACGGATATTTATTTGAGGCGTCCGGCGGTCCAAAAACAAACGACGCTGAGAATCCCCAAAAAGGCAATAACTCCGAGGATTAAAAGCGGTGTCCACGCAGGATTGGCGGAACGGGGTGTTTGTGTGTAGGAAAGATTGCTTTCGCTGACAAAATCTTCAAGGTTCTTCACCTTGGTCCGGAGGCTTTCCAGGACAGCGGAGCTGTCCCTGAAATCATCAATCCGCTCCTTGGGGGAACGCCCCGCGGCGCTGGATTTAATACGTATCAACGCGAGGTCCTGCCGGATATTCCCCTCAAGGGGGGTGGCGGCTTTCCGAAAAGCGGGATCCTCGAGAGCGGCGAGGGCAGCGGCGGTTCTTTTCTCAAGTTTGTTCAGCTCTTCATCGGGGATGCGCCAGACATCGCGGATCACGACCCTGAGGACCTGGCTCTCCTTGGGTTGCAGCTTGACCTTTTTTTGGACAAAAAAGGCGCCGCGCGACTCGTCGAATTCGAGCTCAAATTCTTCCGTGTTCAGAACATGCTCCGGGCGGACTTCGGCGGGCAAATACGTCTTGATCGGAACTTCCATCTCGGTTTCTGCGGAGGGGTTGATCGCCAGCACCTTGATCACAATAGTGGCGTCCTCAGCCGCCTTTCCCGCCATCGGAAAAGCCAGCATCGCCAGAACCGCCAAAACCCATACCCGTTTCAATCCTTGATCCCCCTCTCCTTTAGCGCCGCACTATCATATCACAAGACTCAGTCTTCGCAGAGCGGGTCACACCTGCAGGCGAATACTACCCGCGCCCAGCACCGCTTCAACCGCGTCCACCAGGTCCGCATTCGGGCTCACGTAAAGCGAACGGTCGATAATCATTTCGGTCCGCTCTCCCGTGGGTTTGACAAAGTTCAGGTAAACGGGCGTCTGGCCCCCGTGCCTGGAGAGAAGCTCCTGAACGGCATGCAGATTCGTTTCGCTTGCGGCCTCGGGTCCGAATTCGATCAGAACACTTCGGGTCATCCGGTTCTGAATGGACTGCACCGTATGGATCTCCTGAACCACCAGTTTGGGCATTTCTTCGGACTTGTCGAGCCTGCCCTTAAAGAACAGAATCGCGTCCGCGGCCAGAAGATGTCCGTATTCGGCATAAACCCTCGGAAAAACCAGCGCCTCCACGAGTCCTTCGAGATCTTCCAATCCCAGAATCGCCATCCGCTCCCCGCTCTTCTTCGTGACCGTGAGGCGCAGCTTGGCCACGAGAGCGCCATAGAGCACCTCACTGCCGTCCTGGGCATCGAGGACGGTGAGCGCATTCACGCTGGAATACTGATGAAGCTCCTTTTCATAGCGTCGCAAAGGATGCCCGGTGACATAATAACCCAGAAGCTCCTTTTCGTAGGCCAGCCGTTCCGCCTCCGGCCATTCATCAAGATCGCGCAGGCTGCCCGCGGTTTTCGGAGAAGCCCGGCTGCCGGCCGCGCTGTCAAACAGCGAAAATTGACCCGCCTGCCGGTCCTTCTGGAGCTGGCTGGCATGCGCCACCGCGGAATCCAGCCCGTCCATAAGCTGGGAGCGGCGGAATCCCAGCGTGTCGAACGCGCCGCATTTGATGAGACTTTCGATGGTCTTCCGGTTAACAGCGCGCGAATCCACCCGCTCGCAAAAGTCGTGCAGGGACTTGAATGGCCCTGTTTTGATGCGGTTCTGGATAACGCTGTCGATGGCGGCCTGACCGACATTCTTTACGGCCGCGAGCCCGAAGCGGATCGACCGCTCACCGACAACCGTAAAGCTCGGAAAGCTTTCGTTCACATCCGGCGGCAGGACCTCGATGCCCATGCGCTTGCACTCATCGATGTACTGGACCACCTTGTCCGTGTTGTCTTTTTCACTTGATAGAAGCGCGGTCATGAATTCCACCGGGTAATGG
>JADGBA010000072.1 GCA_015231685.1 Candidatus Omnitrophota bacterium
ATGCCGCGGGGCTCGGAGTAGCCACGGTCTGGCGGATGCCGGGGACGATAGCGCTTGTGGAGGAGACCCGGCGGATGTTTGACATCAAAAATATCACGGTGAAGCGCGATGCTCCCTCGCGCAGTCAGATGACCCAGGGCTATTTCGAGAAAATCAAATTCCAGAATCCCGGAAGCGATAAGAAGACATCCAAAGCAAAGCCTCTCACAGAAGAAACCATACAAATGCCTGATCGCATTGACCTGGACCGTCCGCTTGAGGGGATTAATGACGTGCCAACCGAACTTCCCGAGGCCGACGCGAATCTCCTTAAGCCCAACATCGAGTCGGCGAAGCGCACGGTCAACCGCGACGCGACCCGTGAGCTTGATCTTCTCGAGATGGCTTCAGGGGCGGATCTTGCCGGGGAGGAAGTTGAAGTGCCGGAAGATTTCCGTCAGAAGATGTTTGCGTTTACACCGGAGCATCTGGCGGACCCGAGCGGAGCGGATGCGCTCAGACGTACCGATCGCGGGCGTTTGGCGCAGTCGAATTACGAGGCCATCGATGAGTTGATGCAGGTGGCCTTGTCGGTTTACCGCAAACCCGGAGAAGAAGAGGGGTTCTTCAAGATTTCGGTTATACCGGGCCGTGACGCGGCGCGGCTCGAGGTGATTCCCAAGGAAGTGATTTTTCTGGTGGATGCTTCTTTGAGTATTCAGGAACGGCGGCTGGACCAGTTTATCCGGGGAATCGAATACGCGGTCATGAATCTTAATTCGCGGGACCGTTTTAATATTTACACGTTCAAGGACCGGATCACTTCGCTTTGGCCTAAGCCGGTGACCTCCAGCGAACGCGCCAAGGAACAGGCTGTGGCGCATCTTAAGCGCCTGAAGCCCAGCGAGCAGACCGATATCTACAAGGCGTTTTTGGAGACCATCAGGATCAAGCCCTCGCAGAATCCTTCCTACGTGATCTTTCTCTCCGACGGAAGACCGACCCAGGGGGTCGTCTCTTCCCGCAAACTCATTGAGGAGATCAGCCGCCTCAACCACAGGGAACGTTCGATCTTCGCCTTCTCCGGCGGGGTGCGGGTGAACCGGTATCTTTTGGATTTTTTGGCCTATCAGAACCGCGGGTGGTCGGAATATGCCGAACGGACCTTCGAAGTCGATGACGGTGTGGCACAGCTTTATGACAAGATCCGCAACCCGCTTCTCATTAACGTGCGCTACCAGACGACGGGGGTGAGCGCGGATGAGATTTATCCCAAACATTTGCCGGATTTTTATCTCAACACTGAATTTGTGGTGTACGGACGGTTCCGGGAGGGAAGCCGGTTATCGATGCGGGTCTTTGGTGAGGTGGATGGCAAGGTGAAGGAGATTTTGTTTTCCCGGGGCTTTGAGAACGCGGAGCCGGCCGGACCCGAAATCGCCCGTCAATGGGCGTTCAACAAATATTACCATCTGATCAGCAGTATGACGCTTGAGGGCTCTTCCCCGGCGCTCAAGGTGGAGATTGCGGGGCTTTCCCGCGCGTACGGAATTGAGAGTCCGTATGACTTCGGGAGCGGGGAAGATTCCTAGAGAGACTCACTTTACACTCGAGGTCGCTCGCGGTACAATTACGACTCGAAGTCTTGAGGCCATACTGGTTTAAGTTGTTTGTTTACAGTAGGTTAAAGTCATTACGGATTTGCTGGTGTAGCTCAGCCGGTAACTGCCTTCGGCAGTTCGGTCCGCCTGCGGCGGCCCGTGAGCAACGTTTCGCTTGCGCGGAACCGTTGAAAGCCGTGACTGAGAGTTGTACGAACAAAAAAAGATTGCTGGTGTAGCTCAGCCGGTAGAGCAACGGTTTCGTAAACCGTAGGTCGTCGGTTCGATTCCGACCACCAGCTGTTTTTTGATATCTGCAACGGTTTCGCTGCTCGTCTTGAGTACGAAAGCAACGCGGACATGCCGTCTGCCGCTGTATGATACGATTGAGGATGACGGCATGTTCGTAAACCGTAGGTCGTCGGTTCGATTCCGACCACCAGCTGTTTTTTAATAACCAACAAGGAGGTCCGTTATGTCGGATGCAACGATCGAGATCACCGATGCTTCTTTTGAACAGGAAGTTCTCAAGGCTGCCGGTGGGGTGGTGGTTGATTTTTGGGCCCCTTGGTGCGGACCCTGCAGGGTGGTCGGACCGATTCTGGATGAATTGGCCGGGCAGTTTGCGGGAAAGGTGAAAATCGCCAAGCTCAATGTCGACGAAAACTCCCAGGTCGCCGGAAAATTCAATGTCATGAATATCCCGACATTGATTTTGTTCAAGGACGGCAAGGAAGAGGGCCGCGCGATCGGTGTGCAGTCCAAAGAGGAGCTTCAGCGCAAGATTCAGGCGCTTTTGTAGGTTTGATGGCCGGCGTTTCTTCGCAAAAGCGCTTGGCGGTCTTTTGTTCCGGTTCCGGTTCGAACTTCGAGGCGCTGGCGAAGGCGGGGCGCCGGGGGAGATTAGGCACGCGAATCGTGGTGATGGTTTGCGACCGGCCGGATGCCTTCGCGGTCGTACGGGCCAATCGGTACGGTATTCCGGCGGCGCTTTTGGAGCCGAAGGCTTTCGGGTCCCGCGAGGCGCATGAGCGTGCCATCGTCGAAATGCTCAAAAAATTCCGTGTGGACCTCGTGGCGCTGGCGGGCTACATGCGGATTGTGGGCGCGCAGATTCTTCGCGCTTATCCGGGGAAGATTCTCAATATTCATCCGTCGCTTCTTCCTTCGTTCAAAGGCGCTCATGCCGTGCGCGATGCGCTCGAGTACGGAGTGAAAATCACCGGCGTTAGCGTGCATTTGGCGACAGAAGAGCTTGATGGCGGCCCCGTGATCCTTCAGGAAGCCGTGCGGGTGCTGCCGGCGGATACCGAGGAGTCGCTTTTGAAAAGAATTCATGCGGTGGAACACAAAATTTATCCCGAGGCTGTTCGTCTGTTGGCCCGGGGGATCAAGGTCAAGGGCAGGGTCATCAAGACCAAATAAAGGAGAAGGGCAATGAAAATCGCGAGAATCAAAAACGTTAAAGCCAGAGAGATTTTGGATTCCAGAGGCACCCCGACCGTCGAGGTGGATGTGGTGCTTTCCAACGGAATTATGGGGCGCGCGGCAGTGCCGAGCGGCGCTTCCACGGGTGAGCACGAGGCGATCGAGCTTCGCGACAAGGACCCCAAGCGCTATTTGGGCAAGGGTGTGAGCCGGGCGGTTGCCAACGTGAACGGCCCGATCAACAAGGTCCTCAAAGGCAAGAACGCCTTCGAGCAGCGCAAGATCGACAAGATGCTGTGTGATCTCGATGGCACGGAGAACAAGTCCGTTCTCGGCGCCAACGCTATTCTGGGCGCTTCGATGGCCGCGGCGAAGGCGGCGGCGCTGACGGCGAAGCTTCCCCTTTATCGTTATCTGGGCGGGTCCAAGGCCAAGCTTCTTCCGGTGCCGATGATGAATATCCTGAACGGTGGCGTGCACGCGGACAACAATGTTGATTTGCAGGAATTCATGATCATGCCCGTGGGCGCGGATTCCATGAAGAAGGCGCTTCGCATGGGTTCGGAAATATTCTGGACCCTCAAGAAGATTCTTCACAGCCGTAAGCTTTCCACCTCTGTCGGGGACGAAGGCGGGTTTGCCCCCAACGTGGCCTCCAATTCCGAAGCAGTGGATGTGATCCTCGAAGCTGTCGCGGCTGCGGGATACAAAGTCGGCAAGGATATCAAGCTCGCGCTCGATGCCGCTTCCGCCTCGTTCTACGAAGACGGCGCGTATATCCTTGAGGCTGAGACGCCTTCGCGGAAGACCGCCGAAGAGATGATCGAGTTCTACGCGGGCTGGGTGTCCAAGTATCCGATTTTCTCCATTGAAGACGGACTGGATGAGAATGACTGGGCCGGGTGGAAGAAGTTGACGCAGCGGCTCGGTAAGTCCGTCCAGCTTGTGGGTGATGATCTCTTTGTTACCAATTCCAAGATCCTGAAGCGCGGCATCGACGAGAAAACCGCCAACGCGATCCTGATCAAGGTCAACCAGATCGGCTCGCTGACCGAGACCCTCGACACCATCGCGCTCGCCAAGAAGAACGGTTATCGCACTATTGTGTCGCATCGTTCCGGAGAAACCGAGGACACGACGATCGCGCATATCGCCGTCGCCACCGAGAGCGGTCAGATCAAGACCGGGTCCGTTTGCCGCACCGACAGAATCTGCAAGTACAATGAGCTTCTCCGGATTGAGGAAGAGCTCAAAGGCAAGGCGCGTTACGGCCTTAAATAGCCGGCCATGAGAATCAAGGCCTGGATGATCGCGGGCCTGACGGCGCTGGTTCTCGCGCTGGTTCTGGCTCCGATTTACTGGAGGGTGGTGAAACTGAACCGCCAGAAAAGCGGCCTTGAAACGGAAGTGCGTCAGCTTCAGGCCATGAACCAGGTTCTGGAGAACAAGCTGCGGCTTTTGAACGAAGACCCGGTGTACGTGGAGTACATCGCCCGCCGGAAGTTCCGCAAGGGCAAAGAGGGCGAAGTAGTGTACGAAATCGTCTCCCCGGAGGAGTTGGAGAATCCCTGACGGGTTGTTTACAAGCCGGGGGATGGGTGTTAGAATGGCGTCCCTTTAAGAGATGCGACGCGGGGTGGAGCAGCCTGGTAGCTCGTTGGGCTCATAACCCAAAGGTCGTTGGTTCAAATCCAACCCCCGCTAGTTTTACAAAACCTCAGAGGCTTACGCTTCTGAGGTTTTTTTTGTTTTTAGAACCATCTCAAGCATTGGGGGAACGCCGGGGGAATAACACGATTCTTCGCTCTTCGCTTTTGTGTTCGATTTTCTTTGTATCCACCCATTCAGTGACGGCAATGGCCGTGTTTCCAGACTTCTGACGGTCCTTATGCTCCATCAAACCGACTATTCTGTGGGCCGCTACATCTCGATTGAACGACTGATCGAGGATTCCAAGGAGACGTATTACGAGACTTTGCAGGCAGCCTCCCAGAACCGGCACGAGGGCAGGCACAATCTTAAGTCTTGGTGGGAATATTCTGTTGGCACCTTGATCGGCGCCTACCAGGAATTTGAACGCCGCGTTGG
Source organism: Candidatus Omnitrophota bacterium (assembly GCA_015231685.1). Lineage (GTDB taxonomy): Bacteria > Omnitrophota > Gorgyraeia > 2-02-FULL-51-18 > JAGOUK01 > JADGBA01. Next base: position 5,097 of record JADGBA010000072.1, read on the forward strand.
CACCGTCACTAAGACCCGTGGGGCCAAGACATCCATCGTTGAAGAGACGATCGATAACCTTCCGGCGACCTTCAGCATAACTGACGTCGAGTCCCAGTCGATTATTGACACCGCGCTGGAATCCTATACAATCTTATATATCTGAAATATAGAGAGGAACAGCGGTGCCCCCATTCACAAAGAGACTCGAAAATCTGCCATCGACCCTCTGGTCAAAGATAACCCAGATTGAAGAACTTAAGGGCCGGTGGATTTCGGGTGCCAAACTGAACCCTCAAGTTCTGGGCCGTCTGAAGAAATCGGTTCTTGTTACTTCAACGGGAGCTTCTACCCGCATCGAAGGAGCAAGGCTGTCCGATGAGGACGTTGAGAAGTTAATGCGGGGTTTGTCTGTCCAGAAATTTGCCGATCGGGACAAACAGGAGGCCCAGGGCTATTACGAACTTCTGAAGAATGTCTTTGAGTTCTGGCAGGCCATACCGTTTTCTGAAAGCACCATCAAACATTTCCATAAAGAGCTTCTTAAATATGTCGAAAAGGACAAGCTGCACCGAGGGCAGTACAAGCATTCAGAAAACAAGGTTCATATGATCGACGAGGCGGGTAAGTCCGTCGGCGTTCTGTTCGATACAACGCCCGCCTATTTGACTCCAAAAGAAACGCTGGAGCTTGTCGAGGCGACCGAGGCAGCCGCAAAAGATAAAACGATTCATCCGCTTTTAATAATTGGAAATTTCCTGGTCGAATTTCTTTTGATACACCCATTTCAGGACGGCAATGGGCGGCTGTCGCGGATCATGACCAATCTTTTGCTGCTCAAGCACGGTTATGAATATGTCCCCTATGTGTCCCATGAGAAGCTCGTTGAAGACAACAAGGCTGATTACTACTTGGCACTGCGCCGGAGTCAGAAAACTTTGAGGGGGAAGGCGCCGAATCTTGTGCCATGGCTCGAATTCTTTTTGTCGGTAGTGCATAAACAATCGGAAGAAGCCGTTGGGCTTCTGTCTTCAGAAAACATCGAAAGGATCTTGTCGCCCAAACAAATGGATGTTTGGCGATACCTGCAAACCGCCGTTGAGGTCACTCCGGCCCAAATATCGCAGGGTGCCGGTGTGGCCCGGCCGACGGTGAACCAAGTGCTCGATAAACTTTTGAAGTTAAAGAAAATCGATGCGAAACCGGGTACGAAATTTGATCCGGATTTGCATGAAGCTATTTTGTTCGATGAAAACGCCGAAGGTGAACATGAAGTTATTGCCGACGAAATGCCTACAGGCTATACGCTAAATGGTCGTCCAATACGTCATTCCATGGTCAAAGTTACACGAAAATAATCAAATATTA
>JADGBA010000073.1 GCA_015231685.1 Candidatus Omnitrophota bacterium
GCTCGTAATCATACTCATTCAACGCAAGATTGATCGTTAGATGTCCGATCGCTCTCTCCAAAGTTGCTGATGCGTCGGACCCCAAAGTCGCCTCAAAATCCAGGCCTGCCGCGGAAGCCGCCTTCCGGACCTGTTCGACGATGAACTGTTCAAAGCCCCGGTTGTGATCGCCCCCAAATCGCGGCTTTCGCCAGAACATCAAACGGTCCATGAACCGGCGATACGTTTTAAAGGCGGGAACCTCCGGGCTGCCCGTCTCCTTTAGAGCGGCCACAAACGTGAGAACCACATCATCATTCCACGGCAATCCGTGCGAAAGCGTGCGAAGGGCATACGCGTTCGATTTTTGACTTTCCTCCCGGCTGTCCGGCTCCCCGCGGGCCTCCGCCAGTCGCTTGCCCTGCGGCCCCTCCAATTGCCCCAAGAGAAGCCGCTCGTAACGCGCGCCGTCGGTCTCTTCATAAACAGAAGGAATAATCGAGACAAAGCCAATACCGCGTTTGGCCAGTATTTCTTTCAGATGATCCGCGTGATAGCCGCCGGCAATGAGTACCGCCTCTTTGGCGCCGCTGGCCGTCAGCCGCTCGAGAGCGCGATCCACCATCGCCCGATCGCGATCGCGCGTCAGATCATAAAAATCCGTTCCCAGTTTTAACATCCACTCAAGCGAGCGGTCATCAAAAAGCGCTCTTTCTTCAAAGCGCCCCAGATCCATGATCATGCGGTTCAGCGCGCCCCACAGACGTCGCGGCGCCCGGTACGCCTCGCGTTCACCGAGGGTCCGGAAACCTTCAGGCGTCAGTTTGAGAGCCGCCAGTGATTTGAGGTCCTCAAACATCCGGGAGCAGGCCGCGAGCGTGCGTTCCCGTTCGGTGTAAGCGCACTTGTCAAAAACGGCCCGTTCGAGCCGGTCAAGCTCGCGCAAAGCCTGGACGGGGTTCACACGCTGCGATGCCTTCAAACAACGCCGGTAACCCGCTGTCATCTTTGGGGTCCCCGCCGCGTTATGCTCGCCTCCGGCTCGGCCCGCAGCCACAGGCTGGAACATATCAAGTCCGTCTGTTCGCCCTTCTTCCGGCTTCCGGCTTCCGGCATCCAGCCTATTCTGCATCCTCTGTATTCCGCGAATCCTCCGGCATTGCGGATAATCTTTGAGATCGACACCCGCGCCGGCCAGCACAGAAACATAGTCCGGGAACCCCAAATTCCCCCCGAGATACTCCGTCCGGGCCTTATCGAGATCCTGGAGATACGGCGAATAAACGGCGCTCTTAAGCTCAGTGAGCGTCGATGCGAGCCGCCCGATGGCGGCCGATGAGCGGAACCGCAAATCAACAATCCGCCGGTAAATCGCCAGGGCCTTCCGGTACAACACAAGGTCCTCGACTCCCCAAACTTCAACGGAGCGGTCTGTAGTGATTTGGAAGTGCTCTTCGCCGTGAAGTTCGCCTTTACGCAAATACTGCAAAGCCAGGCGGCGACGGGCTTCGGTGTCGCCGTAGCGGCGAACATAAGCTATCGAGTTATCACCCGAACCCGCTTCAATGAAGATGTGTCTGAGCTCCGGCCGTATCCCAAAAAGCTGGTCGAGAGCCCCCGAAAGATTGAGTTGGCCTGAGGCGTTGGTATGAGCGTCCTGAAGAAGGTAGATCGTACGGTTCGATTGATTCAAGTCTTTTGGGGAAAAAACCTGTTCGACCCGGGCGGTGGCCGGGTCCAGTCCGAGGTTGCGGCTGATGATTGAGGCTCCGGAGGGATGCGAGGCCGTAGTGGCGCGAGGCGCAGCAAATACAAATTCTCCCCCCAGGAATGCCACACAAAGAACAAGCGCCAGTATTCTATTTAAATGTCTGTACGTACGGCACATAAAAACCTGTCTCTCCGCGTCATTTCAAATTTCGGCTTTGCGGCGCGGCCTCAAAGTGAGCGCGCTCTCCAATGAACTGTCGTTCAACAGACCGCTTGATATAAAGACTAAAAATGAGGATGCGCCCATCGCTCCGTACCCGTCCGACGCCAACTGAATGCAGTTGTAATATGCGGATCATGGAGAAGTATGCCCAATGAATAGCAACAAGTAAAGAGGGGCCCTCTAAGAATGGGGGCTCTGAGGGGATATTCAAGGGCGGCTGACAAATAGCTGCCCAGCGCACAGCAAAAAGTGGGTTATCTACTGATTCTCTCCCGCATCGCGTTCTGTCCGGAATACGGGTCCTTCGGGGGTAGCGACGCTCTGCTCGTAAGCCTTTTCTTCCATCATCCCAAAATAATTATCCGCGCCAAAAATCTCCACCGAGAGAACGGTCGCGGTGGCGCCCGGCGCGCCCAACGGCACTTCGTTGCCGTTATCATCGTATTTGTGCGCTTCGATCAATATCCCGCCGGAATCATACTTGCGATGAATCTTTGCGCTCGCGCTATTGGGAAGATAGTACTCGAACGTGTCATAGGACCCATCGGCACGCTGAATTTTGGTCAATCGGCCTGAATGATTCCCGTAATAACCCGAATCCTCGAACTCCTGACGGGACCTAAAACCGCCGGACGAATCCAAAAAGGTTACCGATTCCATATTGCCCGATTCATAATAAGCGATCTCTGAAGTGAAACCGCGCATATACCCCGTTGCCGGCACCGTGTTTCGGACGGAACGCCCGGCCTGGTCGTATTCCTGAATGAAGGGGTCGGCACTGCTCGCTGAAGGATAATAATGAACCGTTTTGTGCTCCGCCGTGCCCGGCCAGTATTCAGGATACGCGTAACGGCGGCCGTCCGGAAAAGCTTCACCGATCAGCACACCGTTAATGTCATATTCTTCGGTGATGACTTTGGCCCCGGCCTGATAGGTTTCCACAAAACGTGCCTGCGCCGAGTCGTCATTCGGATCGCCCGGTGTGGAATCCCCCCAATACTCGATGTAACGAAACTCAGCGCCGCCAGTCTCAACAAGCTTGGTTGCGCGGCCTGTTCCGTTACCAAAAAAGTCCTCATCCCGGAACTCGTAATTCTGTGTCTCTCCCGCTTCGTCGGTAAATACCGCCGTTGCCGCGTTGCCGCTCGCATAGTGCGTGTAGATGTACTTCGAGCCGATAAACCAGTCCTGGAGCGCCTGATAAGACGCTGCATCAATCACAAAATTCGGACGGCTGTTGTCCGGACCGTCCTCCCATAACATGGCGCCGTCATAACCGTTGTCTCCCAGCGTGCCGAGATGATCCGCGGTATCGCCCGGGGCAATCTCACCCACAATGACCGGCTTGTCCAGGTTGAGAGTAGCCGCCATTACATCGTATGGATTATCAAGATCGTCCATGTTGGAATAATAATGAAATTGGTACAAATCCAAATCACTGTCTGTCCAATTGGCCAGCAGATCACGAATCGTATGGCTGCCCACCGTTACCTTCGTGTTGGGGTCAATGCTGTGAATCAAATCCACATATTCGTCCACAAAGGTGATGATCTCGGAGGTGGTGACTGCCTTGGCGAGCTCAGGCTCATTCATGATGTCCCATGCGTAAATCGAGGGATCACCCACAAATTCATTAAGAAAAGTCTCCATCACGTCCAATAACGCCTGACGCGTGGTGCTGTTCCTGATCATTTCCGGATATTCGCCAAGGTATTGCCCGTTCACATTGTCAGCCAAAGCAAAATCATACAGCGTCGGGATCAGCTTCACCCCGAAGACCTTTGCCGCGTCCAGGAGAGCCCGCATATCCTCAAATACCTTCGGATAAAAGCCAAGCGGAGTATTGCCGTTCACATAATCAATCGAAACCCCCCACCGCAGATCAGTGAACAGAAACAACCGGACCGTTTCCCCGCTTCGGGTGGCTAATTTTTGATACAAGTTTTCACGCCCGGTTTCGGAAGAAAATCCCACGTGCCAGGTTCCCGGCGCCTGGGCCTTACCCAAATCCGAGCCATATCGCATCCAGGGCAGATTCACGCCCCTGATAAAACCATCCGCGGGCAGCCTTCGCTCGATCAAACGACCCAGCGAGTCATAAATTTCAATCGTCCCGTCCGGCAATACCTTTTGGATGGAAACAATGTTTCCGGAACCGTCATATTTGTAGAGCCAGGACGCCCCGTCGGCGTCAAGCAGGGTGTGCATTCGGTACACACCCGACACGCTATAAAAGGAAGCCGTCTCCCCCGCCGCGTTTTGCCCCACCGCCAGGTCTGCCCCAAAAAGCTCCCGTCCGACCGCATACGAATCATAACCGGAGTCCGGAAGTTCGGCGGAAGCCTGGACATCATTCACAACAACAAAAAGACTCATGATCAAACAAGACGCAAAGGCTGCGGAGAGAGAACAGGTACGTTTCATTAAGCGCATTTGGATATCCTTCTAAATTTACAAACATTAACTATCATTATTTTCGTGTCGTCTAACACATAGGCTCACAGGGTAACAAACAAAGAAACAATCGTCAACACCTCAGCATAAAACCCCGCCAAGAGATGTCTCCGGTGGATTGAATATACGCTAGGCCGATCGGAGGGCTTCTGACGCCAATTGATGCAAACGGTCCAAATCGACCAAGAGGCGTTGGAGTTTGGGATAAATAACGAGTTTGCCGCCGCGCAAATCATCCATGGACTTAAGCGCGTTGCCGGTCAATCGCTCATAAAGGGACTTGATCCTCGGCTCATCTTTTAGCGCCATGGCCAAAAGCAGGTGCATCATCACCGGGGCATCCCAGTACCATCGGTCCGCCTCGTGATCGTCCGCCTCCATCCCGACAGCGGCTTTCATCAAATCAGGATGCGGAAAATACCGCGCGAGTGTTTCATGCCACCCAAAAACAACAAGAGAGTCGCGGTCTGACGGCTTCAGCTCATCGGCGATCCATGATCTAATGGAGTCCGCGCTTCCGCTTTTGATGATCACATTCCTGGTGTCGGCGAATCTTCGGGTGATTTCATCCATCAACAAGCGGCATGATTCCGGAATCCCCGGGGAATCAACGAGAGCAATTCGGCAGGTTTGATCCGCCTGCGAATCAGCAAACCGAATCATCCGGCGGACCTCGTTCATGATCATTGACTTGAATTCGAGGGCATCCGTACCGTCCAGAACCCGGCCGGGACCGCCGTGAGGCGTGAAGGCTTCGGGCTCGACAACAATGTTCTGTCGGGCATCACCGCTCCTCAGAACCGCATCCCCCTTTTGTCCTGTCTCCACAACCGCCGCGAAACTCTTCCGCCCCATCGAGACCCTGACCGGCACCGAACCTTTGCCTCCCCTGAGAATGCGTGTGAGACGTCCTCCTTCGGACGATCCCAAGCCCAATGCCGCGGCAGGCAACTGATTCTCAGGCAGCACATCATCAAAGGCCAGGCCATCAGGAAGAAGCGATGCTTTTTCGACGAGCCGCGCTCCCGCGGGCGCTTCGGCGCGCATCATGCGCTGAGCGTATGATTCGAATGCCTGTTGCGAATCCTCATCCAATATCGGCGCGCCATCAATCACATGATCAAACAACGCCCTTTCTTCGGCCAACCGCTCTTGGATCATTTCTCCCACAGTTTCCATGTCCGCGCCCCCAAATTCGCTCACGGGAGTGTAGGCGCGAACCTGATGGGTCTGTCCGTAACCGAGAAGCCTGTCGGCATCAAATAGATTTTTCCAGGGACGCGTCATGCGCGCCAAAACGCTGTTGTGATGCGGGCTGCCCGGCGTCTGAAACAGATTGATCGAAGAGGCCAACAAACCAAAAGTCCCGCTCAACACCCCCGGACGATCTTCGCTCCTGAATCTCCAAATGCGGCGATTGCGCTCCTCAAGAGTCATCCCGCCCTGCTGGGTATTCCCGCCCCAGACCCCCAAGCCGAAGTCTTGACCGTAACGTTTTGAGTAACGCAGCGCCAGACGCCTGACGGCCTTCCTGAAGTCAACAAGGGCAAGAACCTTGCCGTTGTCCGCGGCCTCCCGCTCCACCAATCCGTCGAGCCATTTGATTTTGGATGATTCATCCATCAAATCCCGATGCTGGGACCGGACCGTATAAGCGCGTCCCCGCACTTCAATACGGCCGGGAAGCTCCGACAATTCCAGAACGATATCCTGCGAACCATCCAGCGCGCGCAGCCTCACTTCTTCCCTGTTGCGGCTGAAGGACCGTTTGAAGTCCTGCCCGGCAAGCTGAACCACGTTGTCATAAACATCCAGAAGATTCGACGACCCGCCCTCCTCCGCAAACACCAATTGTGTCTCGGGAAGCACTAGTCCCAAATCCAGGCTCGCGGCCTGTTCGTAAATAAA
>JADGBA010000074.1:0-3790 GCA_015231685.1 Candidatus Omnitrophota bacterium
CAAGATAAAGAGGTATTTAATGCGCTTATAAAAAGCCAGCATGCCGATCATCGTATAAAGGACATTCACCAGGACGGGGCGCTTCCAGTCCGCCAGAATCACCCAGGGAAGAGCCCACAGGAGGTACCAAAACCCGAAGGGGGTGGACATCCAGAGATAGAACCCTCCGTAAGCCAGCGCAAGCCCTTTAAAGAATTCAGGGGTACTTCGGCATCCGCTTTTCCACAAACGGACCATGATTACCCCATAAAACACCGCGTAAACAGCCAGGAGTCCGTAGCGCAATAAAGACTGGGGGCAGTTTAACCCCAAGACCTGGAGCCCTTGGAGAATTGCGTACGGAAAGGTATTCGAGTAGCAAAGGGGCGCCGCCCGCAATATCGCCAAAAAAGTGCCCGCCCCTCCCCAGATCGGCCAGAACAAAAGCGCCGAAATGCCCGCGATCAGCGCGAGCTGCCGGAACAACCATGCCCAGGGGAATCGCCTGTCCTCTTCCAGCCGGTGGCGCACCGCATACAAGATCATCAGGGGCAGCTGGATCACGACCATGTACTTGACAAGAAAACTCATCGTCCACAAAACAAACGAAAGCGTGAACCTTTTCTTCAAGAGCGCGCAGACGGAAATCACCGAAAGCGCCATCATGATGACATCGTTGTGTCCGTCCACAAAAGCACTCAGGACAACGAGCGGCGCGAAGACAAACAGACTGCGCTTTCGTCCCGCATCGGGGCCTGGGGTGAGCTGCGTGATGCGCACAAAAGCAAAATTGGCCGCGGCCACAAAGAGAAGCAGCATGAGTTTGTAGGCCCAGATCGTCCCGCGAAGGGATTTGGAGGCCAAGACAGCCGGCAGCGTTTGCAAATACACCGAAAGCGGCCCGTAAGAATCGGGATTCAGCCGCCATACACAAAAGGGCCGAAAAAGGTCATTCGGAAAGTCCCGCGGCAAAGCGATATACGGACTCTGTCCGTAGAGACCGAGAATGCGCCCCCGGATCAGGTATTCGTACAGATCCCCCGAAAACACCGGGCGCATCCACGAGAGCGCCGCCGCGGCAGCAATCCAAAGCACCCACTGCGCCCGGGAAAGCAGTCCGGCATCCTTGCGGCTCGCCCAAACAAAGTACACCACCGCCCACTGAAAAAACAAAAAGAGAATCCAATATCTGAGCGCAGGTTCCAGCGGCGGCAAATTTTGCTCACCAACCGCATTGGCCGCCAGTTCTATCGTCAGGAGGGCCGCCACACAAAACCAGTGATACACCCCGATCCAGTCCCACTTGGTTTTGGCGGCAAAAGCTGTCGGCATTTTTTGATTTTATCACACAATGCCCGGGTTGGAATTGGGATGATCTGGTATAATTTGCGCATGATGAATCACGATTTTGTCAGCAATGCCTCCGCCGACACGCCTTCGGCCGGCCGCGGCTTCGATCGGCGCTGCGAAGGAGAGACAGCGTCATCCCGCTATCGAATCACCCCGGAGATCCTCGATCACTTCTTCGCGGCCTTCCACGACTCGAACCCGCTCCACCGTGACACCGCGTACGCCTCATCCAAGGGCTTCAAGGATCGGGTAGCGTACGGCGCTGTGCTTAACGGCTTTATTTCTCACTTCATCGGGGTGGTCTTTCCGGGCCAATCTTCTCTCCTTCAGTCCGTCGACATTCAGTACAAATCCCCCTGCTACTCCGGTGACGAGATCGAAATCCAGTCCCGGGTATTCCAGGTTTCGCCGGCTACACACACCATCAGCCTCAAATTAAAGCTCCGGAACAAAACCCAGCAGAACCTTTGCGCCAGCGCGAAGGCCCAGGTGGGGATACTCGAATGAAGTGCCTCGTGGTCGGTGGCAGCCGCGGTATCGGCCGAAGCCTCGTTTCGCTGCTTCGCGAACGCGCTCACGACGTCTGGTTCACCTACAACCGGTCCGTCGATGCGGCCCGTGCCCTCAGCAAAGAAACTGGGGCGGCCCATCTCGCGTATGACCAGAACTCGGATGCTTCGGTCGAAGATCTCAAGCGCACAGTGTTGACAGAAAAGTTTGATTCCCTCGTTTATCTGGCGGCCGAGCCGTTTGAAAGAAAAAGCCTCATCAAGACCCCCGCTGACGAATATCTGACCTACATCACACGAGGAGTCCGGGGCGCGTACTCGCTTTCGACGGCTTTTGCCGAATCCAACCGGACCGATAAACGCCCCGCTTCCCTCGTCCATGTCCTGTCTTCGGTGGTTCTCGGAGCTCCCCCCGAACGACAGGGGCCGTATGTGGGACTCAAGTACCTTCTTTGGGGCATGTCCCGCTCCATGGCCGCCGAATTCGGCAAATACAATATCCGCGTGAACACGGTATCGCCCGGCATGACGCGGACGGATTTTATTTCGGATTTACCCGAACGTTTTATCGAAACGCTTGAGACCTCTCTTCCTATGGGACGGCTTCTCAAGCCTGAGGAAGTCGCAGCGGCCATCCGCTTCCTGATTTGCAATCATTCCTCGGCGCTGCGGGACGTCAACCTGCCGGTCACCGGAGGGGCCTGATGCCGGCCCCGGCCGGAGAGCTTCCGGATTATTTTGCGCTGATCAAAGAGTCCCGGCGTGTGCCTCACTCCGCAGCCGACGCCGCGCTTCGGGTTTTTCTGATGGCTGACTGTGCCTCACAGCAGTTGACACAACTTCTGCGCGCGCTTCTCCACCGCGCACAAATCGATGCGGATGTGCGGGAGTCCGAATACGACACGACGGATCAGGAAATCATCAACCCCGGCTCATCCCTCAACCGTTTCAATCCGCAAACGGTCGTCCTGCTCAACTGCACTCAAAAGCTGCGGCAGCGGTATCTGGCCGCCGAACCTCCCCGCGATGCGTTGCCGGATGAGCTGTTTGAGGAATTGAGGCGGCGATGGGATGCCCTGCGAAGCCGGCACCCGGATCTAACGGTCATTCAAAGCACATTCGCCCCTCCCGTCGAGGGCGAATTCGGAAATTTCAGCTCCAAATGTTCCGAGTCCTTCATCTGGCTCGTCGCCGAGCTCAATCACCGCATCCGACAGCACGCGCGGAACGATAACCGGATTTTGATCCTGGATATCGGACAGAGCGCTTCCTGGATGGGGCTAAAAAGCTGGTACGACCCCAAATTGTGGTTCCTGTCCAAGTCCCTCGCGTCGCCCGAGGGGCTCGTTTTGGCGACCAGGGGCCTTTCAGACATTCTCCGGTGCCTGGCCGGGCGGTTGACCAAATGCGTCGTGGTGGATTTGGACAACACGCTCTGGGGTGGCATTATCGGGGATGATGGCATCGAAGGCATTGTCCTCGGTGATCATGCTGAGGGGGAGGCGTTTGTCGCCTTTCAGCACCACCTCCTCGAATTAAAGAAGCGGGGCATCCTCCTCGCGGTCTGCAGCAAAAACGATCCGGCAAACGCCCTTCTGCCCTTTCAAAAGCACCCCGACATGGTACTCAAAGAAAAGGATTTTGCCGCATTCAAGGCGAATTGGAAAAACAAGGCCGACAACATCGCCGAGATTCAGCGCGAACTCAATATCGGATTGGATTCCATGGTCTTCCTTGACGACGACCCCTTCGAACGCAACCTCGTGCGCGAACATCTGCCTGAAGTCATTGTCCCCGATCTTCCGAATGATGCGGCCGAATACGTCAAATGCCTTGCGGGACTCAATCTCTTCGAAACGATTTCGGTTTCGGGGACGGACGCGGAGCGAACCGAGCTGTATCACGCCGAGAACCGACGCAAACAGGCGGCAAAGGTTTTTGATAACCCGGTC
>JADGBA010000074.1:3953-4590 GCA_015231685.1 Candidatus Omnitrophota bacterium
CCCGCTGGGCGTGCTGGTGCGCGCGCCTCAAGGACAAGTACGGGGATTACGGGCTCATCGCCGTCGTCATCCTTGAGCTCCTGAAACCGGTCATCCGGATCGACACCTGGCTCATGAGTTGCCGCGTCTTGTGCCGCGGTGTCGAAACGTTCATGATGAACACGCTCTTTGAATACGCCGAAAAACATCGCTTCGATGCGATCCGTGGTTCGTATTTCCCCACCGCCAAAAACGGCATGGTGCGCGATTTTTATAAGAACTTCGGGTTTGTTCCGGATCCCGGGGATCCTTCCGGGGCCGACTGGCAACAGCCGGTCTCAACCTATCGCGCACAACCCGTTTATTTTGTGCACGAGGAAACCGACTTATGAGCACCGCTCCCTCTCAGGATGCTTCGCGGAATCTTCTGGATGCGTGGACACGTACCGCGGAAGAGACAACCCCTTTTTTTGCGGGTGTCTGGACAAAACAGCTTCGCCTCTTCGGCGAATCCTGGGCATCCTCCTTCGCCCGGGATCTACATACCCTGTTCGGCGCCGAAGATGATGAAAGCATCCAAAAAGCCCTTTCCGGCTACGCCGCCTTCGCGGCCGATTCGATCCGGAGCCAGAAGTTTTTTGAAAAGCATCAAAGATAC
>JADGBA010000074.1:4613-6273 GCA_015231685.1 Candidatus Omnitrophota bacterium
ACAACGAACAGATGATGCTGGAATCCTACCTTCCAGGGCTTTACCTGTCGCATTATCTGTGGCCGCACCACTACCGGCTGTTGCGATTTTTTGTGGAGGCGGTTCTCCCCGCCGTCGGCGCGCCTTCGCATTTTCTGGACATCGGCGCCGGAACCGGAATTTATTCGCTTGAGACGTTGCGGTCTTTTCCATCGGCAAAGGGGCTGGGCATCGACATCTCTCCGTCATCAGCCGCCTTCACCGAGCGACTGATCGCCGCCCATCGGCTAAGCGACCGATTCGGCGTCCGCGTTTCGGATGCAACAGCGGATAACTCGCTGATTAAATCGGCCGATTTCGTGATTTGCCAGGAAGTGCTGGAGCATCTCGAAAATCCATTGGAATTTTGTCGTGCCCTCACGCGCATGCTTCGCCCGTCCGGACGCCTTTATGTCACCGCGGCCGTGAACGCGGCGCATCCGGATCATATTCATCTGTTTTCGAATCCCGCTCAGGCGCGGGAGATGCTCCTCTCGGCGGGGCTGAAAATCATTCTGGCCCGCACGGAATATGCCGACCCGGAACGCGCCGGCCCGACTGATCCTTGCATCGCGGCGTTTTATTGCATAAAATCATCTGCGGACCGATAACGAAATCAAGCCTGTGCTCAACGAAATTTTTCGGGATATCTTTGACGATCCCGCAATCCAAGTCCGCGAAGAAATGACTGCTGCCGATGTGGAGGAATGGGATTCGCTCAATCACATCAACCTGATCATGGCGGTCGAAAAACGCTTCGGGATCAAATTCACCACCCGGGATGTCGGAGCGCTGAAAAACGTGGGTGATTTTATCCGCCTGATTCAAAAAAGCCTTTCCTGAGGGCCGTGCTCTACAACTCCTTTGAGTTCGTTCTGTTTGTCTGCACCACCCTTCTCGCCTATCGGCTCTCGGGTTCGATGAGGCCGCGGATTCTTCTTGTCGCCTCGGTGATCTTCTACTGCTTCTGGAGCATTCCGTATGCCGGGCTTTTGGCGCTGAATGTCATCTGGGCCTACGCGCTCGGGCGGCGAATCCAGGAGTGCGCATCCGCCCAAAGCAAATCGCGATGGCTCGCAGCCGGACTTTTGGGTCTGGCGGCCAACCTCGTCTTCTTCAAGTACGCGACGGACTTGAATTCTTTGTTTTATTGGTCCCTCGGCTTATTTGGACGCGCCGGGGAGGCTCATCCGGTTCTCCGAATCGCCGCCCCGCTGGGCATTTCCTACACCACCTTCAAATTGATGAGCTACCTCATTGATGTGTATTGGGAAAAATCCTCCGCAACAGACAGCGTGACTTCGCTTGCACTTTACACGTTTTTCTTCCCCCAAATCATCAGCGGGCCCATCCAGCGGTTTGTCGATTTCTGCCCCCAAATCCGCACTGCTGTGATCTGCCCGCCCTTCTTTACCTCGGGTCTGCGGCTTCTTTTGTTTGGCTTCTTCAAAAAATGGGTCATCGCCGATCCGCTATATGCAGTTGTCGACAAGGCCTTTGCCAATCCTGCGGCTTCCACAGGTGCGGGGCTCCTCATCGCCATGTACTGTTTTGCGTTTCAAATCTACGCGGATTTCTCGGCCATCACGGACATCGCGCGGGGAACGGCGGCGCTTTTTGGGTTTCAGACGCCCGAGAACTT
>JADGBA010000075.1:0-3234 GCA_015231685.1 Candidatus Omnitrophota bacterium
TGTGCTGAAGGAGCAGCGGATTGGACATATATAGAAGAAGGGCAACTCCGATCGCCGCGCGCCGGGCCGCCCTTGGCGCATCCGCCAGAATCTGCCTCACGAGAAGCGCCACAAGGATGGCCACCGCCGCAGAGATAAAAAGCCCGAAGATCCTCAGCAAGTAGTCATGCTCGCCAAAAAGCCTGAAAATCAACGCCACCACATATTCGATCATGGGCGGATGCGCGATGTAATGGGTCCCGTCAAGGAAGGTCTGGGCGCCTTTGATGAGGATATAATGCGCACGGATGGTGATGTCCGTTTCGTCCAGAGTGAGGGGCTTGCCGATGGCGGCGGTGATGGCCAGAACCGACACGACGGCCACCGCGGCGGCGGCGGCCGCGGCCCAAAAGAGATTCCATCGTCGGGTCAGGACTTCAGAATTCACTGTTTCGGATTCGAATAGAGCTTAAACGCCAGAAGCTTCCAGTAGTGTTTCGCGAATGCGCCCATGACCCCGGCGGATAACTTGCTCTTGCCGGCCAGGCGGTCCGAGAACACATACGGCACCTCACGGATCCTGCCCTGGTGTTTCCCCTTCACAAAGATTTCGAGACCGATTTTGAATCCGAGAGGATCCAGATGCAGGCCTTCGATCACCTCCCGGCGAAACATAAAATACCCGCTCGAGGAATCGTTCACCGGCGCCAGGATCCGTCCCGCCCACGAAGCGATCCGGGACATCCACTGACGCTTCACCGGCCAGTTCTTGACACCGCCGCCCGGCACATACCGGCTCGCCACCGCCAGAAGCGCCCCTTCAAGCACAGCCGCGTGAAGGCGCACAAGCACCTCCGGCGGATGGCTCAAATCCGCGTCCATAACGGCGAGGATATTGCCGTTGGCTTCACGAAAACCGTCGATCACCGCCGAGGCCAGACCGCGCGTGCGTCCCCGGCGATTCACGACCCTCACCCGCGGGAACTGCAAATCCGCCGCGAGTTTGGCCGTCCCGTCGGGGGAGTCGTCATCCATGATGAGGATTTCGTATTCAGCGGCGGCCGCCGAAAGGGCCCGGTCCACCGAGGAGATGAGTTCCGGAATATTGGCGATTTCGTTGTAAGTCGGAATAATGACGCTGAGCATGGGATTATTGTACCTCGTCTGGTTGCATATTGGCGCCCTTGTGGTCGGGGACATAATAAAAAACAAAACTGCCCTTGTTCCCGGGAACCTCCCGGTGACCGACATAACGGTAATTGGCCTTGAAGGCCTTCATGAATTCCGGCGTGAAGTTGCGGTCCGCCTTCAAAACCGGCGCATAAAAATACAAAAGCGCCAGAGAGAATTTGTGATTCTCGAGATCGCGCAGGATCGGCGTCTGGTCCCAGACACCGCTATACCCCATCTGCGCCATCGGAAAGGGCTCAAAATAGATCGGCTTGCCCGCGGCCAGAATCGCGGACATCTCCCACGCGAGAACCGGGCCGGGAGCCTGGCGAATCGTCTCCGCCAGCGAGTCCAGATACTCCGCCCGCCGTTTGAGTCCTTCCGGATATTTCAAAAAATGAGCGGCCAAAGGCACCTCTGCCCGAAGCTGAAAGAGCACGCCCGCCAAAAGCAGAACCACCAAAGCCCTACGGCCGCGCCGGCGAAACTCCCCGAGAAGCACTCCCAGACCCAGCGCGGAAGCCGCGCAGACCCCCAAAAAGTAATTGGTGTCCGACCCCTGCTTCCCCAGCGACACCGTCAGCGCCGCACTGCAGACCAGGTACAACCATAAGAGGCCGTGCCTCCTGAACACGGCGCCGAGCACCAGAGCCGCCAAAGCCGCCGCACAAAGAACCGGCATCACCGCCAGCGCATCCATCCAAAACCGTCCGACAAAAACCCCGAAGAACAGCCGCCGGCTGATCTCATAGGTGGTATGAAAGTAATACTGCCCCGCCGTCAGGACATTCATCAGCCCGTACACCGCCGCGAGCACCGCACCCAACACCGCCGCAAAGATCACCGCATCCCGAAACCGCCGCTTGAAGAGAAGGTAGACGCCGAAGGAGCCGGCCGCCGCGATGCAGGAGGACTTGGTAAAAAACGCCGCCGCGCACACGGCGATCCCCCGCCACAGCCAACGGCGCTCCGCGACCCCTCCGCACGCGAAACGGCCCAGCGCATACAACCCGCAAAGCTCCAGAAACACCCCGAGCATGTCCACATTCACCTGGACACCCCAACGGTCCACGTACGGAAGCGACAAAAAGAGAAGCCCCGGAACCACAGCGAGCATCCGGTCCACCCCCGAACGGCGAAGAATCGCGATGATCATCCCCGCGGCGCCCAGACTGGCCGCGAACGTCACGATCCTTCCCCCGGTAAAAAGAAGCTTCGGAAACAACAGCTGAACCGCGCCGGAGAGTGTCAGATACACCGGCCCGTAAGGCACCAGCGAATACGGCGGCCGATCGAGGGAATGATACGGCATCACCCCGTGAATCCAAAGCTGAATGGACTGGGCCAGAGGCGATGCCCCCAGGTTCTGCGCGTACCCAAAAAACATCCTGTACGCGGCTTCATATCCGAATTGGACCAGCCCCCAGAACCCCCAAACCAGCGCCGCAAGGACCATCACCCGGACGATAAACTCCGCGGCCGAATCCCGCAGACTTGCCGCATGCTCCGGCGCGGGCGCCGTGCTCACGCGCCCGGTTCTCCGCTAAAATCGAACCCAAAAAACCGCACCATCCGCGAAAGTCCCTCAACCCCGGGCATTTCTCTGAAACATCCCGGCAGCGGCCGGCGAATCACCATCCCGTCTCTTTGACTGACCGCGATGTAATCCCCGAAGATTTTGTTCTGATAAAAGGCGGTCGCGAGATCCAGAATTCCGTAACGGACACCGCGTGCCTCAAGATAGGCGGTAAGCTCATCCATCGAATCGAGTTTGGGCCAGCCCACAAGCGGCTGGCGTATTTTGCCCTCAAGATAAAACGAATAGGAGGAGAACGCGAGTCCCACCGCCACGGGCTCACCTGCCGGCACATGCACCGCCATCCAGTGAAGCTGCGCCTTGAAGAGATCGCTGAAGGCATAAGGCCGCAAGAAGTTCACCTCGCGCCACGAGACATTTCCCGCCAGGGCCGCGTTCCCCCAAAGAAGCGTTCCCGCCACAGCCAGCGCCGCCGCCGGCCTTCCCAACCGCCGCATCCCGGCGGCCAGTCCCGCCGCGGCGAACATCCAGAGAAGCACAATCACCGG
>JADGBA010000075.1:3251-6244 GCA_015231685.1 Candidatus Omnitrophota bacterium
AAAGAATCCGTGTCGGGGGGCTGGAATGATAAATCTTCGAGTACCACGCGACAAACACATAAAAAATCCCGATGGACACCACCCCCACCACCGCCGCCGGCGTCCGCCGGCACCTCCACAACCCCGCCGCAGCAAGGACAAGAATCCCGAGGGCCCAGGGCCCCTGCCAGGGTACGGTTTTTTTGTGAAAACCCGTAAGCGTCGATAGATCCACCGGAGCCCAGAAACGAAAGGGCTTCAAGCCGTCGATCAGCATCCGGGGATTGCGGTCCTCAAGTCCCGCCCACAGGGTTGCCGCGATCCGGCGAACGGAATGTGTCTTCAGGTAGGGTCCGATCCCGATCAAGCCGGCGGCGGCCTTCTCGGGGGTGTAGTCCGTGTACCGGTCCACCCACAGGACCGCGCTCGAGTCACTGTACAGCGGTTGTCCGTGCACGCGGATATTCCGCGCCAATAGCGGCGTGGCCGGTATCAGAAACGCCAGAAAAAAAATCCAGAACGCCTTATTCCCGAAGAGCCCCCGTAGATTTCGCCGGTATATCCACAACGCGCTGATCCCAAAAATCCCCAACGCGAGAATCCCCAGACTCTTGGTCAAAAAGGCCGCTGACGCCCACAAGCCCGCCCACCACCACGCCCGGGAACGGCCCGGCTCGAAGCCGCGGCACGCCATCAAAAAGAACCCCACAAACGCCGCCGCCAGGAACGCCTCGCAGGCCACCATCGTCGAGAGCCTCAAAAACGTCGCGCCCGACGCCATGAACATCACCGCCAGGAACGCCTCAAGCATCCCCCAGAGCCGCCATGCCGCCCAGAACACCGCGGCCAGACTCAAGACCCCCCCGACCGCGCTCAGCCACTTCGCCTTCACAAAAAATTCGATGGAATGCTCCGCCACGGGTGAGATCAGAAGCAGGTATAGCGGGTGCTGGGTGGCCGGCCAGTACACACCGCGGAAGCAATTGGCCACGTGGGCGGGAATGCCCCCGGTATCGCGCACATGAAACGCCGCGGTCAGATACGCCGTCGTGTCCATCTCGGTCGGATCCGTGTGCGCGGCCACACCGAGCGCCAACAGCGCCCCCGCAAACACCACGAGGAGTCCGCCCGCGATGATCCAGGATACCTTTTCAATGCGATTCGGGATCATCACCACCGTTGAATGCAATAAATTCCAGATGGGCCCCCGCCTCCGGGTCCTGCGGCAAGCGTGTCCAAAACGCGGGCAGAGGCTTTTTGAGCTTAAGCCCTTTCAGGTCGTCGGCCTCAAAATACGGGCCCAAAAGTCTCTTGCGGTCTTTCACCGCGAGCACATCCAGAATGCCATACCGGACCTCATGAGCCAGGACAACTGGATTTTGTACAGCGGATCATACCGGTAGGTGTTCTTAAGATTCATCCGGCCCCAATCAGCGTTCACCGCGAAACACGTCGCAAGGATTCCCAGACCCGCCAGAATCACATAAGGCGCGGAAGCGGACAAAAACACCGCGCAGATCCAGTGCATTTTCTTGGCTTTGTTCAGATCAAATAATTGCATCGCTATTTTTTGATCCCGAACCCCAAAAGAAAAAGCGGCCTCAGAATACTCCACCACCCCGTGATCGGCGCCATCTTCGTGTAGCCCAGGGCCTTGGGCGGATAAATCTTCGTCACCGGCACTTCCCTCACCCGGTAACCCAGCCGGATCATCTTGTAGAAGAGATAGGGTTCAAGCTCATAATGATCCAGCCACGGCTGACCCAGATCGATCCGCGGATCATCGAGAACCGACACCCTAATGGCCCGGAATCCGTTCGTGCTGTCGGTGATGCGCTTGCGCGCAAAAAACGAAAAGAGCCCCGGATGCACAAACCGTGTGCACATCTGACGGTAAAGCGGCATGTTCCCGAAGTCACCGCCCTTCAAATACCGTGAACCCTGAACCAGATCGTACCCGTCCTTCAGGATCGGCTCCAGAAGCCGCGGAATCTCCGCCGGCCGGTCCTTGTCATTGCCGGCGAGGATCACCACCACATCAAACCCGTTTTCGCGCGCGTATCCCAAAAGCGTCCGGATCGCCGCTCCCACGCCGCGGCTGGCCGGATGAGAAAGGACCTTGTACCCCATCGCCTCCACCGCTTTGGGAGTGCCGTCCGTGGAGCCGTCATCCATCAGCATCGCCTGATCCACACCCGTGACGCCTTCAAACCGGCGGAACACGGAGATAATCTTTTTTTCTTCGTTGAAAGCGATCGGAGCGGCAAGAACCCGCATCAGGCCTCGGTGACCCTGGGGCTGCGGCCGGATGTCTTGCGATAGGTCCGTCCGCACCTGCAGCGCGCACGGGCACCCCGGAACCGCAAGTCCTCGCGGCACACACAGACGAAGCCGCGCACCCGCCCAGGATTGCCGTAACAAAGGGCGAAGTCGGGCACATCCCGGCTCACCACCGTCCCGGCACCGACGAGCGCGAAGCGGCCGATCGTGTGTCCGCACACGACAACGGCATTGGCGCCGACGGCCGCCCCGTCGAGAACCCGCGTCGGCTTGAAGTCATGCGCCAAGCTGCGGCTCACAGGCCTGAGATCGTTGGTGAAGACCGCGTTCGGCCCGATAAACACACCATCGCTGATCGTCACCCCGTCCCAAACAGAGACGCCGTTCTTGATCGTCACGCGGCTCCCGATACGCGCGCCGCCTTCGATAAAGCTGTGATCCCCGACATTGCCGTCGGCGCCGATCGTCGCGCCCTTCATGATGTGCGCGAACGCCCAAACCCGGGTGCCTTTGCCGACCGAAGGCGATTCCACGAGGGCTGCCGGATGATAGGCGGCTTTACGGTAACGCTTCATTTGCCTCTCTGCCGGGCGAGGATTTTCTCGACGGCCTCGAGGGTTTCCACAACAGCCAGCCCTTCGGCGGCATCCGACAGGGGTTTCCGGCGTCGTGTGATGCAGTCCATGAAGTGCGCGGCCTGGCCCTTCAGGGGTTCCTGATTCTTGACGTTCGGA
>JADGBA010000076.1 GCA_015231685.1 Candidatus Omnitrophota bacterium
GGGCGACAGGACCGAGGCGTTTTACGCCACTCTGGAACGCCTCCTGGAAGACGCCTTTTCGTCGCGCGGAAGCTTGAAAAGCGTGTTGAGCCGCGCGCCTCATCTTGCGGCATACATGGAGTACGTGAAAGCGGTGGGCGGGATCCGGCCGGAGGAGGTTCTCAAGGAACTCTCGGTTCTGGAGAATGATCTGCTCGAACGGCTTTGTGCCCGGCCGGATGAGCTTCGGCTGATCCGGGCAGAACAAAGCGTTGAGCGCGTCACGAAGCTCCTGGATCTGCGTTTAGCGCCGGATGAATTCCTGGCGTTCCAGCGGGAGCGCGCCGCGTTTTCGATCGAAGAGATCACAGGTTTCTTGAACGAGAAGATCATGCAGGCAGGCAAGCATTATGAGAAAGCGCTGTATCTCAAAGAGGGGTATGCCGACATCATCCGGCGCGCCGCGCGCTTTTATGAACTTACTCTGGAGCGCGACGACCGC
Organism: Candidatus Omnitrophota bacterium; assembly: GCA_015231685.1. Classification (GTDB taxonomy): domain Bacteria; phylum Omnitrophota; class Gorgyraeia; order 2-02-FULL-51-18; family JAGOUK01; genus JADGBA01. Next base: position 482 of record JADGBA010000076.1, read on the forward strand.
TTCGTCCGTGAGACTCTTGCCCGAATGGACGGGGCGGGGGAGGCCGAATCTGTCCTGATCACTGGAGGATATCACACCCCGAATCTTAAGCGGCTTCTTCGCGAAAGGGGCGTGTCGTACGTGTCTGTCATTCCGCAGGTTCTTCATGAAACGGATTTGGCCGGATACGAGCGTAAGCTTTTGGGGCAGCCGACGCAAGCGCTGAAGACGGCGTCCGGCCTGCGTTCTCCTGTGCTGAAGGCCGGAGCATTGAGACTTCTGGAACAGCGTCTGCTTTGGGAAGTGCCGGGCAGTCCCATCGGGGATTTAAGCCGGGAGCTGGCGGAGTTCCGCGGTAGCGCGGTTGAGGCGCCGGCTGATGAAGCGGCCGCGGTCGGTGTCCGGATGAGCTTGAATGACGGAGAAAAGAAGCGCCTTGAACCGGCATACCGGGATTTTGGGGCATTTGTTCGGGCAATCCTGGACGAACATGGTTCTTTTGACGCGTGGAAGAGAGCCAACCCGCAATCGCGGATCATGGTCTTCGCGCGCCACGGGGAGGCGATTTCGAACGTACTGGGGTTTTCGGTGGCCAACGATACATTGGCGCCGCTGACCCTGCGCGGAATCAGACAAAAAAGAGCCCTGACACGTATGCTCACGAAATCGGGTGTTCCTTTCCAAATTGTCCTCTCCAGCGATTTGGAGCGGGCCTATCGGACCGTGGAGCCTGCCGCCAGGGCCATTGGGCAAGCGCCTGTTATCCGAACAGAGCTTCGGGAAGCGAGCCCTTTTCCGGAGGGGGGACATCCGCGGTCCATGTTTGCCGGGTTCCGGGAAAAGATCTACAACGACCTGTTTGCGGATCCTCAAAACTTTCGGCTTGGAAATTTTTCTGTCGCACAAATCCGGCGGGAGATTGATGAGCTGATGTTTGAGAAAGTGCCTTCAGATTATAATCAGATCATTCTCGCCGGCACACACGGCCGCGTCCTCGAATGGATTCTGACCGAGGCCTTGAGGCTTCCGCCCGCCTCTTTTGAAGAAGTTACCCGCATTCTGGGAGGGTTTGCGAATGCGGGTCTGACAGTGATGGAGTGGAATGGTTCCGCCTGGAGACTTCTGGTATCGAACGACAACTCCTATTTGCCGGAGAACCTGAGGCGCCCAACCCGGGGAGCTTTAATGCGGCAAGTCGAAAAGGCGCGTTATGCCATAAAGGCCCGGTGGCGCCGTTGGGTTCGGGGAATGAATCCCGGCTATCTGGCGATCTTCAATGATGTTCTGGCGCCGGCGGCGTACTTCCGGCCCGTTTCGCAAGCCGAATTCGCCCGGCGCATGGCCCGGATTCAGGCCGGCCCCGGCCGGCCCGCGGGGCAGGGGTTACCCGATTTTGACCACAAGGCGGCTCGTTTGTTTGAAGGTTTTTTTGGCGCGTCTGCCGGTACGGCGCGGGAGTTTCTGGGACTGGATTCCGATGAGCCGATTCTTGAGTACGACCGCCGGGAGCTCAGCGTGTTTCCGCAGGAGTCGTTTAAAAGATTCACCCGTCCCGTCCGATTGGTGCATTCCCACCGAATTCAAACCAAACGGGGGGTGCAACGGTTTTTGACAAAGCATTACGTGTATCCGTGGTTTGTGACGCGGGGATCGTTTTATGGAGCGGCCCTTGAGCGGCAGGCGGTCTTTCTGCCCTGGGTAGGGCGACCGCTTCTCCGGGCGTGGTTAAACCGGGCAATGGAGCGGGAGGTGATTGATGCCGGTATCGCTCACAGTCTGGATGTGGGGCCCCGGACGGCGGCGATTCCGCTTGGCATCGGAACCGGTATTATCGTTGAGGAGCTTGAAGGCTGGACGTCTCTCGCGGACGCTCGTCCGGGCGAATCTGAAGAAGGGCTTCTTCTGGCCCGCCGGCTCGGCGAGGCCCTGAGGCGCCTGCATCAGCATGACCCGCCCGTGCTTTATGATGAGCTGAAGGCGAATCATATTTTTTGGAAGCGCGATCCGGGCGGAGATATCCGGGTTTGCTTCGTCGATTATGGATATCCCGGTTACCTGCACCATCGGTTGTCGCTTCAGCTCGGTGAATCGTTGAGTCTCATTGCTTCTGAAGCCAACGTTTCGGAACTTGAAATTTTCAGGGTCTATCAGGAAGGGTATACCGGTGATTCATCCGGCGAGAATGCGGGTTCGCGTCTGAGCGGTCGTGATCCGGCGCGGCTTCTCCGGCGTACACTCAATCTCGCCAAAGCCGTACGGCGTCAGGCTGACACGGAGGGGCCGCGGCAAATGGTCCTGTACGCGGGGATTCTTGTCAAAGATATCGAGCGCTTTCTGGATACATCCCGGAACGCAGACGGCACAGTGTTTTTGCGGTCGGCGTTTCGGAATTCCGTGGAGTGGCAGGACGATTTTGGGGATATCTTGAAGCTTGCCGGAAGACACGGAAACGGGTTTCCCGAATCTTCGCGCAGGCGCATGCTAAGGGCGGGGGCGGTTTTGTATGACGCCCAGCTGGCCTGCCTGGCCGGCATGGGCGTGCCGGTGAACACCGATCTTCCGGGAGTGGAAGTTCCGGGCGTACCGGGATTCCGTACACTGTATCATCTGACACTCTTTTTGTATGCCCTGAACGGTGAGGACGGAACCCTGACTGCCGCACACCGGATCCGGATGTTTCCCAACATGGAACTCGACGGCCTTCGAAATTACCATTCTATGCGTCAGGCTTTTGAGGCGGAGATTGCCGGGCCGGTTCTGGAAGGAAACGATATTGCGCCCGAAGCGTTGTCGGATCCGGAGGATCTGAGTGAATGGGTGCTTACCCGGCAGGCGCAGGAGGTTGCAAATCTTTCCCGGCTGTTGGCTGATCCGGTCGAGAACATGACTGCCGCTGATATGCTCGTAGAGGGTTATCCCGCGTTGATCCGTCTTGTGCGCGACGCCTTCGGGGGGCTTGACTTGGGAAGCGCGAGATGGTCCAGGCAAGTATGGCGCCTGGCCGAAATGACGCACCTCGTCAAAGAGCGTTTGAGCCGCGAGATTGCGGCTGCGCCGCGTTCCGGGCTCAACGGGTATGCGCGCCTCATCGAGGATATGGCGCTTGAATTCGGGCGGCTCGGCGATGCGGTCCCCGAACAGATAAGGAAGACCGTAGGTGAGGAGGGTGAGCTGCGGCTCGCCCAGCAAATGGAGCTCACGCGCCTGGTTCTGAACGCTTCCGCCTACAGCCTCGATCAGGGTTCGCGCATGAGTACGGCCATCCGCGAGCTTCTCGAGGGCCGCCACATCTCGCTTGTGATAGCTGAGCAGTTTATCGACACCAGATTCGGCGACAATCGCTTAATGGAACAGGAGGTTCATCGGCCGTACAAGAGGTTCCATATTGAATCGGTCGAGATTTCAAGGGAGGTCACCGACAAGAGCGGGTATCAGGTCCAATGGGACAATGAATACCGCAGCGGCAACATTTGTCTCACGGTGCGGGTGCATCCGCTCCGATTCAACGCCGAGGCCTTTGCGGGTGAATTCGAAACCTTTGAGGTTGCCGGTGTGGGCCGGATGGTGATCGCGTACCACAAAAACGGCGAGTTTTCGGACTGGAATCTGGCGAAGAACAGGTTTGTTGATGAAACGCGCGCCGCTTTGGGAGCCCGGCTTGTCGACTGGGAAGGCGAAACCTATGATCTCGAAGACGTCAGGGCTTATCCCGCCGACCCCCGTCACCTGATTATACATCCCCTGCGTGATTACGATCCCGATGCTTCCGCGGAGGGGGGGATCAGGGCGCTTCTCGGTCTGTTCGGGCGGGAGAGGGCTTTGCAGATCGGCACTGACCCCGCTTCGGACGAACGCATGCACGTGTCGTATTTGTCGGCCCGGGATGCCCCGGTTTATTTGCAGCGAACGAGTGCTTTGGATTTTGCGGATTTCGAAGAGGAAGCCGCATCCCCCCGGCTGGCCCGATCCATCGAAGCGTCGGATGAAATCATTCTTACAGGCGGATATGCGGGCGCTTGCCATCTGGACTGGTTTCGGCTGGTTCTTTCTTTTCGGCTTGCCCGGGGGCTCAAGACAACGGTGTATATTCCGAGAAGCGCGGTTTATGCGAGCAGCCCTGTCATCGCGGACAGCCTCAGGGGCGAATCCTTTATCCGGAGCGATTATGCAAAGGCGCTTCGTCTGCCCTTTTCGAATGATATTCTAAAGGAAGACCGGTATGTGAGCGGCGCCCTTCCTGCGGCCGTGTTCGATGAAGGGCAGCTGGTATGGAAGAACAGCGACCGTCCGGCGGTCGTGATTCATCTGTGTGACGAGATTCGGACAAACTTACCGGTCTCCGGATCCCGGACGCCGGAGCAGAGTTTGACGGAGGCGGTGAAGCGGCTGAGGGAACATTATAACGCGAACATCATGGCACTCGTGGACCACCTTCCCGAAGGCGAAAACAGAGAGATTATAGGCGGCGCTTTGCGGCAGATGAAGCGCAGTTGTGAACAATTCCTGAGCCCGACCCATGCACTGGGAGGGGACGCCGGGGCTCTCGATGCTGATGCGCGTGAGGTCGATCGGTACATTGGAGCGATTGTTCCCGGCGGCATACCCATCGAAGTCCACGCGACGTTTTTGCTGTTCCGGATAGACTTGACGCGGGTTCGTGTGGAGCTGCAAGCATATTTGGTACAAACCAATGATGCGGAGGATGCCGGGGCGGAATCGGACGATTCAGAATTCCGGAATGAGATCGACGATCTGCTTGAAACGCTTCGTGCGAACTCGCCCCTTGTCCGTAGGGTCGGGATCGCGGACGCGCTCCAATTCATGTTCCAAACCCTTTCACCCTCGGCGGCGGCTCAGGTGGGCGTGACCCCCGAAAGCGTCCGGTATTATCTTCAAGAAAACGAAAAATTACCCGAAGTTGTGGCAAGTTACCCCTCACTTCAGGCCTTTGGCAGGCTCGTTACCGCATTGGCTGTTTTGTCTGAATCGAAGCGTTATCGGGTGATTGAGTACATCCGGCATGCCGGATCGGGATCCCGCGTGACAGAAGAGCGGTTTACTGAGCCGGAGGCACTCGAGGCGCGCATTGGCGAACTTGAAGGCCGGCAGCAGGTCTTTGAGGTTGGTTTTGAAGAGGGGATTTACACGCTTCGTTTGAGGGAAGGCGGCCGCTTTGAAGAGGACAACGATTGGTGGGATCGTCCCAGCTGGGAGCTGTACGAGGGCGATACGGTCACCGGCACGTGGGACCTCGACACTGTCCAACCGCGTCTTCAGAAGGCGTTGAACGGCTCGTTTGACCGATTGGAGGATGCTGATGCGCTTGTTGTCGGATCCAACTGTTTCTTCAATGCGCCGCCAAGACTGCTTGAGGATTTTCCCCGGCTTCGGAAGGTGACGTTGATTGATACCGATTACAGAAATATTGCGGAGCATATCGGCCGGTGGACCCGGCTGCCGGAACCGGTGAGGTCGCGAATCAGTATTGTCCGTGATGATTTCCTTAAACATTCGCCTGAGAGGCCTTACGCCTTGATTTATGCCAATGGTGTAGTGCGCTCCGAGATCTTTGAGCAGAGACTCTCAGAACTCTGGGGGAAGTTCCACGCCGATCTTGTCCAGGGCGGCGCGCTGGTAGGGGCGGGTTCTTTTCATGATTTGGACGTGCCTCGCGACGGCTCCGTGAAGAGTCTTTTTGAAAAGGCGGCTTTTGAGGTATATCTGAAAACTCCGG
>JADGBA010000077.1:0-3281 GCA_015231685.1 Candidatus Omnitrophota bacterium
GGAACTTGCCCTCACGGGAGAAACCAAATTTCTGGACGACCACCTTCTGGATACGCCGGAGATCGCCGTGGAAAGCGTCGTCAAGGAACTCCACCACATGACGCTCATCACCCGTCAGGGATTTGAGAAGGCTTGCCTCTCCTTCATCAACAATGACCCCAAACTCACAAAGGAAGTTTCCAAGATCGAGCGTGCCGTTGACTCTCTGCAGGAGGAAACCACACGCTATCTCGTCCGTATTTTCAGCCGCTCCCTGAGCCCGGAATTGTCCAACCGCCTGCCTTCGCTTTTGCATTCCGTCAATGACATCGAGAAGATATCCGATCACGCGGAGAGCATCGCCGAGGCGACCGAGCGGCGTCAGGAATCGCCTTACGCCATCACGTCCGAGGCTGTGGATGAAATGCAGACCATTTACTTATGCACTCAGGCGATGTTTGAGGGGACCCTGCAGCTTCTGGACACCGGGGATGAGGCGCTCGGTCAGACCATCACCGAATGCGAAAACCGCATCGATGAACTCAAGCGGACGGACCTGGCCCATCACGTGGACCGTTTGCGCGCCAAACAATGCCATCCGCTGGCGGGCCTGGGCTTCGTGGCTTTTTTGAACAATGTCGAGAAGATAGGCGACCACCTGAACAACATCAAGCAGGCCGCCCTGCACCACTTCGCCTACGACCAAAAACGAAAATCCGACAGGTCTTTCGCAGAGCCCTGCGCCGGCGAAGCCGTCGCGGTCAACTGACCCGGGCCTTTTTCAGGATTCTTCCAGGTGGTGGCGGACTTCCTTGCCCTGCTTGATATAAATCACATCTTCGGCAATATTGCTGGCGAGGTCCGCGACGCGCTCCAGATTGTAGGCAACCATGGCAATATCAATCCCGGCACTGCCGGCGTGCTCCCCCGGCGACCTTCCCATAAAATCCACAAGCTCCCGGTAAATCTGGTCGTTGTAATCATCCACCACGTCGTCGCTCTTGAGAACGGCGCGCGCGAGCTCCGCGTCTTCACGCACAAAGGAGTCGATGGCGTTCTTGAGCATCCCCATGGCGGCCTCCCCCATTGACCGGATAATATGCCTGATTTCCCCGGGGATAGGTCCGGCGCCCCGGCGCGAACGCTCGACCACATTCACCGCATGATCATTCATGCGTTCCAGGTCCGTGTTGATCTTGAGGATCATGATGATCCGCCTCAAATCCACGGCGACGGGCTGCTCGAGTCCCAGGAGCCGGTGCCCGCGGTCGTCAACCTCGATCTCCATGGCGTTGATCTGCTCCTCATGGCTCATGACGGCATCATGCTTGGCGCTGTCGAGCTCCAGAAAGGCGTCCACCGCCGCCTTGACGCTCTCCTCGACGAGAAGCGCCATCTTGAGAATGTATTCCTTGAGTCCTTCGAGTTCCTCATGAAAATGTCGGTGCATCGTCTGTTCTCCCCCGACCGGCGCGTTATCCAAACCTGCCGGTGATGTAATCTTCCGTCTGTTTTTGGGACGGGCTTAAGAAGATCTTCTTCGTCCCGTCGAATTCCACAAGTCTACCCAGATAAAAAAACGCCGTCCAATCGCTCACGCGCGCGGCCTGCTGCATGTTGTGCGTGACAATCACGATCGTGTAGTCCTTCTTCAGCTCAAAAATGAGCTCCTCGATCTTCGTCGTGGCCACAGGATCGAGCGCGGAACACGGCTCGTCCATAAGAATGATTTCGGGATTGTTGGCGATGGCCCGGGCAATACAAAGGCGCTGCATCTGCCCTCCAGAAAGCTTGAGCGCGCTTTCGCCCAGCTGGTCCTTCACCTCGTCCCAGAGCGCCGCGGCTTTGAGACTCCGTTCCGCTACGGCATCCAGCGTCCGCCGGTCATTCTGCCCGGCCACCCGCAACCCGTACACAACGTTCTCGTAGATGGATTTGGGAAAGGGGTTGGACTTCTGGAACACCATGCCCATTCGGCGGCGAAGCGAGATCACTTCCAGGGCCGGATCAAAAATGCTTCGGCCGCCGAGCCGGATATTCCCCTCGTGCCTCGAGCCTTCCACAAGATCATTCATGCGGTTGAAGCTCCTTAGAAGCGTTGACTTGCCGCACCCCGAAGGGCCGATGAGCGCGGTGACCTGCTTTTCCGGTATACCCATGCGGATGCCGAAGAGCGCCTGCTTGCTTCCGTAATAGAAGTTGTAACCCTCCACGTCAATCAATGGCCGGGCGGTCTCCGGAGCCGTCACGTTCGTCCCCGCATCCGGCTCACGCCGCAAAGCCTTAAAAAGTTCCGCCGGCATACTTTCTCCTCAGGTTTTTGCGGACAAGAATCGCCGCCAGGTTCAATAGTACCACGAGCGCGATGAGCACCAGAGTCGTGGCGAACACCATGGGCTTGGCCGCCTCCGAATCCGGCGACTGGAATCCCAGGTCATATATATGAAACCCGAGGTGCATAAATTTTCTTTCCGGATGCAGAAACGGGAAGATGCCATCCAACGGCAGTGTGGGCGCGTACTTGACCACCCCCACAAGCATGAGCGGCGCGACCTCACCCGCGCCCCGCGCCATCGCCAGAATGAATCCGGTCATGATGCCCGGCGCGGCCGCCGGCAGCACCACCCGGCGGATCGTCTGCCACTTCGACGCCCCGCAGGCCAGGGACCCCTCCCGGGTTCCTTTGGGAACGCTCGCGAGGGACTCCTCGGCGGCAACGATCACCACCGGCACCGTCATAAGCGCCAGGGTCAGGGACGCCCAAAGCACCCCTCCGGTACCAAATGTCGGCGTCGGAAGAGCTTCGCCAAAAAACCATCGATCAACAAAACTCCCCACTCCGTAAACAAAAAATCCCAACCCGAAAACGCCGAACACAATCGAGGGAACTCCCGCCAGGTTGTTCACCGCGATCCGCACACCCCGCAGCCACAGCCCCGGCTTGGCGTATTCCCTGAGATAAATCGCCGCCAGAACCCCAAAAGGCGTGACAAGCACGCTCATGAGAACCGTCATCACAAAGGTCCCAAAAATCGCCGGAAAAATCCCCCCTTCGGTGTTTGCTTCCCGGGGGTCCTCGCTCAAAAACCTCCAAAAATTCATGACCGCCATTCCCAGGCGCTCCGGGGCACTGAGCGCGTTGGGCTGATAGTAGCGGATGATTTTTCCTGTCGGAATCCGCACTGCCCGCCCGTCCGCCAGACGAATATGAAGAACCGAGGCGGCCTCCTGACTCCTCAAATCCTTGGCGCGTCTGGCCAGCACCCCATACTCCGCCTCCAGCTCCTCCAGCTCTAGCCGGG
>JADGBA010000077.1:3381-5769 GCA_015231685.1 Candidatus Omnitrophota bacterium
ATCTTTCCGATCTGTCCTTTTTCGATCCGGCGTATCAACTGGCGCCGTTTTTCCGCCTCGTGCGTCAGCGCTTGTAAACTTTCCTCAAAACCGGCCTCCCCGAATCGCACGGTGGAACCGTCGGCCATCTCAAGCCCCTCCGGAAACCCGATCGCCCGTCCGTATTCCGTGCGTTCAATCACCATGATCTCATCAGGATGACTCACCTCCCGGATACTCGCGGCGTCCACAAACCGGAATGTCGCGCCGCCGGCATCCTTATTGGCCGTATAAATCTGCCATTCCCGGTCCGTCCCGTCGTCAGCCGTCTCCTGACCGACCACGCGGTCAAGTTTTTTCTGAACCTTGCGCACCTCCCCCGCCAGTCGATCAGACGCCGCTGTTTGCGGACCGGCGATCTCGATAAGAGCGACCCGCTGGGGCCAGAAGATGACGGCGCCCTTGACCACAATCAGCGCGAGAATCGCGGTGATCATCAAAAGCCCCAGAGTGAGCCCCATCGCTGAAAGCCACACCCATGGTTCTCCCGGGCGTCCCCGGCCGATCACTCTCTTTGAATTTTCGATTTGAGTCTTCATCACACGTTCTCGTACCTGGTTCTAAGGCGTTCCCTCAAAAATTCCGCCAGCGTATTCACCGCAAAGGTCAGCACAAAAAGCAGAAACGCTCCCAAAAAAAGCGTGCGGTAAAGGGTCCCAAGATACGGCGCCTCCGGCAATTCCACCGCGATATTCGCGGAAAGGGTGCGCATCCCCGAAAAGATGTTCCAATTCATAACCGGCGTGTTCCCCGTGGCCATCACCACGATCATGGTTTCCCCGACGGCCCGGCCGAAGCCGATCATTACGGCTGAGAGAATTCCGGCCGAAGCCGTAGGCACGATAATACGTATCGCGGTCTGCCAGCGGCTTGCGCCCAAAGCCAGTGAAGCGGACTTGAGCGATGCCGAGACGTTGGAAAGCGCGTCTTCCGAGATCGTGAAGATGATGGGAATCACCGCGAAACCCATCATGAATCCGACCACCAGGGAATTTCTCTGCTCGAAGTCCAGCCCCGTCACGGCCGGCCACCACAACCTGAAATCCGCAATCCGCTTTCCGGTCTCCGGGTCCGCCACCGTAAAAAAAATCCTCTCAACCCACGGGCCCATCTGCCAGGCCGCCCAGGCCGTGACGAGAACAACCGGTGCCATGACAAGCATCTCCCGCCCGTCGGGGCACCACGCCTTTTTCGCCGCCGGAATCCTGGACCAGATACCGCCGAAAGCGAGCGCGGCCGCCGGCAAAGCCAGAATCACCAGAAACACCGACGGCATCTGTCTCTCAATAAGAGGCGCGAGCCACAACGCACCCAAAAATCCCAACACCACCGAAGGAAGAGAGGCCATGATTTCCATCGCGGGTTTGACGAACTGTTTGAAATTCGGCGCCGCGAACTGCGAAGTGTAGAGCGCCGCCAACAGCGCCAGAGGCAACGCGAAGACGAGTGCATAAAACGTTCCCTTTAAACTTCCGAAGAGAAGAGGAACCATCGAAAGCTTCGACTCGAATTCATCCGTCCCTCCGGTGGACTGCCACGCATACACCGGCTCCGTGTAGCCTTCGTACCAGATTTTTCCAAAAAACGCCTTGAACCCCGCCTCCGGGTGGGGATCGTCCAACCGATACGCGTGAAGTGTTCCGGCCTCATCCAGAAAAAACAAGCGGTCATACTTGCCCCCGATCAGTGCCTTCTGAACCTTGAAAGGCATTCGGGATTTCCAACGAACCGCTCCCGTGGTGAGATAGCGCAGACTCACCGATTCCTGGGAGGCGGCCAGAAAGGCCTTGTTTCGCGCGGAAACCGCCAGATCCGACAAACCCTGGGACATGGCCGGAAAATCCTTGATCCTTCCGAACAACCGTTCCTTTGCGGATTCGGTCCTGAAAAGGCTGTAGGCGGCCATTCGGCCATCCGTCCCCGTGATGACAGCCGTCGTACCACCAAGCAGAAATTCCATCTCAACACGCTCGCCGGCCGCGAGAACACCAAAAGGCGCGAAGGTCTGTTTGAGCTCAAACCCGCACTCCCCGGCCGCGAAGTAAAGGATTTGTCCAAGATCATTGGCCACAAGCAGCGCGTTGGCCTGCGCGTTCACGCGGCACATAAGCGGCCGGCCCGCGATCTGTGCCGTCAGCTCATGGTCGCCGCTCACTTTGAACGTGCCCGCGCCCATAAGCGTTCGTTTGCGCTTCAATGTCGTCACATGGACTTCGACGCGCTCTCCAACGTCCTGCAAGACCGCGACCCACCGCGTCTCATCGCCGCTTCCGGAAGAAATCTGCCGAATGGCCGCGCCGGCGCTCCCGATGGAATAAAGCCCGGTTTTTTCGGGCACTGCCTCAATCC
>JADGBA010000077.1:5779-6191 GCA_015231685.1 Candidatus Omnitrophota bacterium
TCTGCCGATCCCCCGGTGTGGCCGTCAGAATCCTGCCGTCATCTGCCCCCAGAAGCAGCTCCTGCCGCCTTTGGTCATAAAAAAAGCCGTGCAACGCGCGTCATCACCGGCCCCGAGCCACTCAAGCATCGATCGGCTCTGCGACCGGCCGGTTTCAAAGTCAAAAAACGTGAGGCGCCCGTCCGCATCAACCACAAAGGGGCGCTCGCCCCATTCGTCCGCCCCGAGAATTCTTGCATCGACAGATCCGGTCTCTGCCTGACTCATCGGGAACACACGAGCTCTCCCAAAAAGCGGCAGAATCTGTCCCAGAATAAAGATGAAGATTCCAAGCACCGCCGCGATCACACCGATACCGCCGATTTTGATAAATCGCGTCATGAACCGATCCGCAAGGAGCACGGATCGCCGG
>JADGBA010000078.1 GCA_015231685.1 Candidatus Omnitrophota bacterium
GGCCAATGATCTTTATGATGCCGGAGGAATGCGTCTTGTGGCGAAACGGCTTTTGGATCTAAAAAAGCTCAATGCCGGCTGCATGACCGTGACCACGCGGCGGATCGGCGCGGAGGCCAAATCAGCGGTCGAGACGGAAGGGCAGGAAGTGCTTCGTCCGGTTGGCCGTCCCCGGAGGGAATCCGGGTCGCTGGTGATTCTCAAAGGCAACCTCGCTCCGGACGGAGCGGTCATCAAAGTTTCTGCGGAGATGAGATCTTTTCATACGGGTCCGGCGCGGGTGTTTGACAGCGAGGAGGCCGCCTTCAAGGCGGTCAAGGCCAAGCGGATCAAAGCGGGTGACGTGATGGTCATTCGTTATGAAGGTCCTGCCGGAGGGCCGGGCATGCGCGAGATGCTTGGTGTGACGGCGGCCCTGGTAGGCGAGGGGTTGGGCGATTCCGTGGCACTGATCACGGACGGCCGCTTTTCGGGCGCCACTCACGGCCTGATGGTGGGTCACGTTGCCCCGGAAGCGGCGCGCGGGGGCCCCATCGCTGCGCTGGCTGACGGCGATAGGGTGACCATTGATCTTTCGGGCCGCGTTCTCAGTGTGGACTTGAACGCCGCCCAAATCAAACGCCGGCTTCATCAATCCAGACCGCCGCGGCCGCTTTACACTACAGGAGTGATGGCCAAATACGCCAAGCTTGTCGGTTCCGCCTCCCAAGGGGCGATAACAAGCTGACGGGAGGATATGCGCTTTTTTGTTACGGGTATCCAGGGACTGGTTGGCTGGAATCTCTACCGGCACCTTCGTCAGCGTTATGAAACCCGAGGGTTTGCGCGGACTCGGCGCGGGACACCGGGATCGATGTGGTACGAGGATCTTGTTGAGGATTACCGGGACATCCGGCGGATCGTTCGTGATTTTTCTCCGGATGTCATCATTCATGCCCAGGCGATGTGCAATCTCGACCTTTGCGAAATCAAACCCGACAAGACCCGTCAGATCAATATCGAAACAACGCGCTGGCTTCTGGACGCCGCCCGTCCCGAGAAACGGCGCTTTGTGCATCTCTCGACGGAGCACGTGTTCTCCGGACAAAAGGGCCGTTATCGTGAAGAGGACCCGGTGGATCCGATTTCTGTCTACGGACGAAGCCGCGCCGACGCAGAAGAGCTTGTCCGCGGGGAATGCACGATGGCGCTCATTATCCGCCCGGGCCTCATGATCGGGCCGAGCATGCAAAAAAAAATCGGTTTGCACGACTTCCTGAAGAAGCGGCTGCTTCGCGGCGCGGAGACGACCTATTTTGTGGACGAGATCCGCTCTCCGATCTCCTCCGAGGATCTCTTTGAAGGGGTGCTGCATTTGATTCTTGAGGGTGCTTCGGGCACGTATCATGTGGCGGGCGCCGACCGGTTGTCCCGGTACGAACTCTCCATGGCGCTGGCGCGGGCCTGGGGACTGGAACCTTTGATCCGTCCGGCTTCGCGATTAACCGATTCGATTCCACGGATCGGGGATTGCACTCTGGATTCGTCCAAGGCGGCGCGCGCCGGGTGGCGTGTTCCGCGGCTGGATATAGGCCGGATTGTGCGGACGATTGCCCAGGGTGATCGCCCGGCGGAATGTGACGGCCTGCTTTCGGGGGCGGTCGCGTGAAGATCCTGAGCTTTAACGTCTGGGGGGCATACGGCCCTGATCCCGATGCTCGGCTGGAATTCGCCTCCTCCGAAATCATGCGCCTGGACGCGGATCTTTTGTGTCTGCAGGAGGCCACGAATGCTGTCTTTGTGGAGCGCTTGAGCCGTGAGTTCGGCTCGGCACCGGCCGCGGCGGTACGTGACGGCGTGGGGCTGGTTATCTTTTCACGTCTGCCGGTCCGTTCAAGCGGTTCTGCGGAATTTACAAGCCGCTCATCTCTGGAGCGGTATGACCGAAAGTTTGTCTGGGCGGTCGTCGCGGGTGGCAACGGAGAAGAGTTCCTGGTAGCCAACACCCATCTCTCATGGAAGGCCGAAGATGAAGCTACGCGTACAGCCCAGGCGGCGGAGCTTCTGGCATTCGGCATTTCGCGGAAGCTGCCGATGGTTTTTTGCGGGGACTTTAACTGTGAATTCAGATCGAAGCCGCTGGCGGCGCTCGCGCGTGCGGGCTTCTCGGATGCTCTTGAAGGTACCGCTCACGAGTTTCGGCCCAGCTGGGACAACCGCAATCCCTTCATTCAATCGCACAAGTCTACCTTCCCGAACCGGCGGGTTGATCTCATCCTGACGGATGCGGCGTTTCGCCGCCGTTATCCCCGCAACCATGCGGAAGTGGTCCTGGACCGGGTGGACGGCCGGGGAGTGTTTCCTTCGGACCACTACGGGGTGCTGGCCGAGTTCGATACTTGACGAATTCCGTTCAGCGGACGTAACCTTAAAGTGATTATGATCGATCTACGTTGCTATATCGGAAAGGGCTCCGACGGTACCGCTTCGGACTCCGGACAGCTACTCCAACATATGGACGCGCTCGGAATCCGGGAGACGTATTTGACGCCGTTTTCCCGGGAGGACGGCGTGCGATATGCGGAGGCCAACGACGAGGTGCTCGAGGTGTGCCGCAAGTTCCCCGGACGTTTCCGCGCCTGGGCGAGGGTCCAGCCCAAGTTGGGGCGGGCGGCGGCGGACGAAGTCCGGCGGTGCCGTGACGCCGGCGCCGCGGGTGTGTTTCTTCAGCCTCAAGCGGACACCTTTTATATCGAAAACTGTCTGGATATTTTCAAAATCGCGGATGTCGGCGGATTTCCGGTGATGCTGCACACAGATCATCGGCCGAATGCCCATCCCCAATACTGGGAGGGGGTGTTCGAAAAATTCCATCGCGTCCGGTTTTTGCTCGCCCACGGGGGCAAAGACCATTACATGGAGGCGGCCGATATCGCCCGCCGGCTGGACAACGTGTTTTTGGACACGGCCGCAATGCCTCTGGAACGTACCCGTCAGGCCGTTGAGGCGGCCGGCATCGGGAAGGTGTTGTTTTGTTCCGATGCGCCTTATTCCCACGCGGCTCTGGAAAAGCTCAAATATGAGCTCCTGGCACCGGGAGAGGCCGGACTTAGAGGAATCTTCGAAGAAAATTCCAGGCGGTTTTTTTTATGAATGCGCTGGTTCTTCTCGTTTTTTCCGCAGCCGGTTTGTGGGCGGGCTACCATTGGGTCGGCCGGTTTCTGGAGCGGTGTTTTGGCGTTGACCCGACACGTTTGACACCGGCGCACACTCTGAGGGATGGCTCGGATTTTGAGCCGGCCCGGAACGCGTGGGTGCTTTTTGGCCACCACTTCGCCTCCATTGCGGGCGCCGGTCCGGTCGTGGGGCCGGCACTGGCGGTGATTTATTGGGGGTGGGGTCCGGCAATTTTGTGGCTTGTGCTGGGATCGGTTTTTATGGGAGGGGTGGCGGATTTTGCCTCCCTGTTTGTGAGTGTTCGCAATGACGGCGCTTCGGTGGCGCGCATTGCGGGGATTGAGATTTCTGCACGGGCACGGATTTTTTTGAGTCTGTTTCTCTGGGTGGCGCTTATTCTCGTGATCGGGGTTTTTGCCATCTTTGGGGCAAAGACGCTGATTCAGGAACCGGACGCGGTGATTCCTTCGTTCGGACTGATCCCGGTGGCCGTTTTGACGGGGTGGCTCCTTTACCGGACGCGGTTGCCCAATCTGATCGCCACCGGAGCGGGACTGATTTTTTTGGGGGCGCTTCTTGTGGCCGGTTCGCGCTTTCCTCTCCATCTGACCGGCGTCGGGCCGTGGGATTCCCAAACGGTTTGGTTGATCATTCTTTTTGTGTACTGTTTTGTCGCTTCCGTGATCCCGGTGCAGGTTCTTCTGCAGCCCCGGGATTATCTTGCGAGTTTTTTGCTTCTTGCGGTGGTTGGCATCGGACTTGTGAGTATCGCGTGGGTTCACCCTTCGATGCTCTCGGGCGCGATCGAGAAGGCGGATCCTCTGGTGACGACAGGGGCCGGCCCTCTATGGCCGATGCTTTTTGTGACGGTGGCGTGCGGGGCGATTTCGGGTTTTCATGCCGTGGTGTCCAGCGGTACATCTTCCAAACAGATCGCGTCCGAAGCGCATATCCGCCCGATCGGTTACGGAGCCATGCTTACCGAATCCCTTCTGGGCGTGATTGTGGTGATTGCAGTGGGTGCGGGGCTTTCCCGGGTGGATGCCGCGGCGGCGCTTAAAAGCGGCGGTCCGATCAGCGTTTTTAGCCGCGGCTACGGCAATCTATCGGCCTGGTTAATGGGGGATTACGGGCGGGCGTTCGCGGTTCTGGGTTTGAACGCTTTTATTCTCACGACGCTCGACACTTGCACGCGTATCACGCGCTACATCACCACCGAATGCTTCGGGTTGCGCAACAAGTACGCAGCTACGGCCATCGTCGTCGGCGCAGGTGCATTCCTGGCCTTTTCCGGAAAATGGAATCTTCTTTGGCCCGTGTTCGGCACGGCCAATCAGCTGATTGCCGCAGTGGCGCTGCTCCTTGCCGGGTGCTGGCTCGCCAACCGGGGCGTCATGGCCTGGTTTGCTTTTATTCCCGCAGGCGTCATGCTTTTGATTACGCTCAGCGCCTTTGTGATCCAGCTTCGGCAGTCGATTTTTTATTCCGGTTCTGACGTCGCGGCGCGTCCGGACTGGATGCTGACAAGTCTGACCGCGGGCCTGATTGTTCTTGAATTGATTTTTGTCGCCGAGACATTATCGGTCTGGTCGCGACGGAGTGCCGGGAGGCGATTGTGAACGCCGGGACCCCGCGGGGCCAGGGATACCGCATGCCGCCGGAATGGCATGCGCGGGAAGCGACCTGGATGGCCTGGCCCAAAGAATCCGACGTCTGGTCGGGAGGGATCGCCGAGGTTGAGGCCGCATTTCTCAAGATGATCGAGGTTCTTTCGGCCGATGAGGTTGTGCATCTTCTCGTGGATGATGCGGCGGCCCGGCGCCGCGCTTCAGGACTTCTTCGGGATTCCGACGCGGATGCATCCAAGGTCCTCTTCCACGAAGTAGTGACGCGCGATGTGTGGGTGCGTGATTACGGGCCGAATTTTCTTATCGGAACGGAAAAGGCGCGTCCGGCCAAGGCGTGGAATCATTGGCGGTTCAATGCCTGGGGGAACAAATATCCGGAGCTTTTGCCGGACGGCGAAGTGAATGCGCATCTCGCGAAGGCGCTCCCCGAAACGTGCTTCAAGCCCGGGGTGGTTCTCGAGGGCGGATCAATTGATGTGGATGGAGAGGGGTTGTGCCTCACGACTGAGCAATGCCTGCTTCATCCGAACCGCAATGGCGGCTGGACGAAGGAGCAATGGGAGGAATGTCTCCGCGATTATCTCGGGGTAGCCGGGGTGCTGTGGCTCAAGGGCGGTATTGCCGGGGATGACACCGACGGTCATGTTGATGATGTGGCGCGTTTTGCGGGGCCGGGATTGGTTGTGGCGGCGGTGGAAGATGATCCGGAGGACGATAACCATCTGGTCTTGACCGAAAACCGCCTTCGCCTGGGCGCCGCAAAGGACGGAGTTGGGAGGGAACTGGATATGATCACAGTTCCCATGCCCGAACCTCTTTTTGACGTGGACCGGCGATTGCCCGCGAGTTATCTCAACTTTTATATTGCCCCCAAGGCGGTGCTGGTGCCCGTCTTCGGATGCCGTCAGGATGTAAAGGCGCTCTCGACGCTGGGTTCTGTTTTTCGGGGAAGGAAAATGGTCGGAATCGACGCGCGGGTGCTGGTCAGAGGCATGGGTGCGGTTCACTGCGTGACACATGAAGAGCCGTCCGTTTCTGCGGAATCGCCCACGGCCGGAAAAGGAAAAGGATGATCGCGATTTCTGTATTGGCAGGGATGTTTATCGGACTGTTTTCGGGTCTTTTGGGGATCGGCGGCGGTGTGATGCTGGTGCCGCTCTTTGTGTTCCTCTTCAAAATGGACATGGT
>JADGBA010000079.1:0-2769 GCA_015231685.1 Candidatus Omnitrophota bacterium
AAAAAAATTGGGGACAGGCTAAAGGGGTATTTTGGGACTGTCCCCCCTCAGTGATAGGGCGGGGGAGCGCGGTCTTGGGATAGGTGGTGTATGCTATAATGCGAATTCGCTGACCGGGGAGGTTGGCAATTTTTTTAATTACTTGTTTAAGACATAACGAGATAGCCATGACATCTGAAACTCAACCAACTTGCAACTGCGATTCCAAACCGTCCTGGATCAAGGACCGTATCCGGCCGGATGAGATCAGCCGCTATATGGACGGCGGCGCAGACTTCATTCCGGACGCCGAGATTCATGAGAAGCTCAAGAGGAACGCTGTCACCGATCCGGGGCGCATCCGCGCGATTCTGGATAAATCCCTTGCGATCGAAACGCTTTCGCCTGATGAGACGGCGGCGCTTCTCTGGGTGAATGATCCGGAGCTTCTGGGCTTGATGCGTCAGCGGGCGCTTGAGGTGAAGAAAAAAGTTTATGACAACCGGATCGTGACGTTTGCCCCTCTCTACATGGGGAACCGCTGTGTCAATAATTGTCTCTACTGCGGATTTCGCCGGGACAACAAAGACGCCATTAGACGGGTGCTTTCTACCGATGAGATCCGCCAAGAAACCCAGATTCTGGCCGGCAAGATCGGGCATAAGCGTTTGATAGCTGTGTACGGTGAGCATCCCGAAACCGGCGTCGATTACATGGTCAATTCGATCCGCACCATTTACAGCGTCAGGGAGAAGGTCCGTGTGGGCTGGGGCAATATCCGCCGGGTCAATGTCAACGCCGCGCCGATGCCGGTCGACGAGCTCAAGCTGCTCAAAGACGTCGGGATCGGGACGTATCAGGTTTTTCAGGAAACCTATCACAAGGAAGCGTATGCCAAGGCACATCCCGCGGGCACCCTGAAAGGGGACTACCGGTGGCGGCTTTATTCGATGCACCGCGCGCTTGAAGCAGGCATTGATGATGTTGGAATCGGCGCGTTGTTCGGACTTTATGATTGGCGTTTTGAGGTCATGGGTCTTCAGTATCACGCGCTGGAGCTTGAAAAGCGTTTCAATGTCGGCCCGCACACGGTTTCTTTTCCGCGCCTGGAACCCGCGTCCAACGCGCCGATGGCGGACAAGACAGGTTATGAGGTCTCGGATGATGAGCTCAAACACATCATCACGGTGATCCGTCTCAGCATTCCGCACGCCGGCATGATCCTCACCGCAAGAGAAAATCCCGATTTGCGGCGTGACGCGATCCGGCTGGGCCTGACCCAGACCGATGCTTCCACACAAATCGGCATCGGCGCATACAGCTCAGCCGACCCGGATCTTCAAGAGAAGGAAAAGCAGCAATTTATTCTCGGAGACACCCGGAGTCTTGACGAGGTGATCCGGGAGCTCGCCACCATGGGCTACATCACGTCCTTTTGTACGGCCGGTTATCGTTGCGGCCGGACCGGTGAATGCATCATGGATCTTCTCAAGTCCGGCGCCGAAGGAAAGTTTTGTAAGCTCAATGCGGTTTTGACCTTTCGGGAGTGGCTGGATGACTTTGCTTCCGACGCGACACGGGCGGCGGGCGAACCGTTGATTGAACGCGAGCTTCAAGATACCCGGAACAAAATCACCCCGGCAGCCTTCGATAAGCTGATGGAATACTACAGACGTACCGCTGCGGGTGAGCGGGACCTGTATTTTTAGTGTGGAAGCCGGCCCATCCGGCCGGATTCAGCAACCAAGGCAGGGATTGCAGAAATGATCGAACGGATCAGGGATTTCAGGTGGATGCGGCACACGGTCGGTCTAACTCTGCTGGATCCGGCGATCCCATGAATGCTCCCGGCACACAGAACCTCATCGCGATGGTGTACGACTTCGATGGAACCCTCTCGCCGGACAACATGCAGGAACGCACCATCCTTAACGCGTACGGGCTTGATAAGGAAGATTTCTGGCGCCGGGCCCGCGATCTCGTTGACGGCCGGGGATATGAGCGCACCCTCGCGTACCTCAAAATTCTTCTCTATGATCCCGCCTTCCAGAAAGAACCTTTGACGCCGGAACTCCTGGCCTCGCTCGCCGCCGAACACATCCGTTACTTTAACGGCGTTGAGGATTTTTTTGAGCGCGTGAACAATTTTCTCGGAAGTATTCCGGAGGCGACGGACCACGGCGTCGTGATCGAGCATTACATCATCTCCAGCGGCTTGAAGGAGCTTCTGGAAGGATGTTCCATCGCGCGTTACTTCAAAAAGATGTACGCCTGCGAGTTCGAGTACTTCGGGGGGCGTCCGGTGTTTCCGAAGCTTGTGATCAACGACACCAACAAGACGCAGTTTTTGTTCCGCATCAACAAAGGTATGCTGGAGTTGTCAGAGGACATCAACTCCCATATGCCGGCCGAGGAGCGCCGCGTCCCGTTCAGGAACATGATTTACATCGGAGACGGAACCACCGACATTCCGTCGATGACGGTAGTGCAAAGGAGCGGGGGGCACGCGATCGCTGTTTTTGATCCCGAAGCCGCGGGCGGCGTTCCTTCGGAAATCCGCTCCATGGTGGCTGACGGTCGGGCGGACCACTTCGCCCCCGCCGATTACTCCGAGGACCAGCTTCTCATGAAAATCATCAAGAAGGCCATCCGCAAAATCGTCCAGGAGATCGCTTACCGCGCCTCCTCGGACCGCTCCCGCGACTGGGTCGAAAGAAATCCCGGCGTGCCGGATCCGGGAACCGGCCACGGTTAGAACGTGTTCCAGAGGATGAAGGCCCGGGTTGTTAT
>JADGBA010000079.1:2872-5261 GCA_015231685.1 Candidatus Omnitrophota bacterium
TCGAACACGCCGGGAATCCCGTGGATTGGTATCCCTGGGGGGAGGAGGCTTTTGCCAAGGCGAAGCGGGAGGACAAGCCGGTTTTTGTGTCCATCGGCTATTCGGCCTGCCACTGGTGCCACGTGATGGCACGCGAATCCTTCGAAGATCCGGAAATCGCCGCGATGCTCAATCGTGACTTTGTATCGATCAAGGTGGACCGGGAGGAGCGCCCCGATGTCGACGAAGCCTACATGAGTTATGTCACTGCCTCCGCAGGCCGCGGAGGATGGCCGATGTCGGTGTTTTTGACTCCGGAAGGGAATCCGTTCTTTGGGGGAACGTATTTTCCGGCCGAGGCGCGGGGAAATCTCCCGGCTTTTCGTACAGTATTGGGCGAAATCGCTCAAGCGTGGAAGGAGCGCCGAGACGAGGTTGAATCCACGGGCCGGAACTTCAGGGCATATTTAAGCACCCGTTTCGATAACCCCTCCCAGCAAATGCCGACCGAGGGCATCATGGCCCACGCTTACCGCGATTATTCTTCCGCGTTTGACCGCAAGAACGGAGGGATCGGCCGGGCGCCCAAATTTCCTTCCGC
This sequence comes from Candidatus Omnitrophota bacterium, assembly GCA_015231685.1. Lineage (GTDB taxonomy): Bacteria > Omnitrophota > Gorgyraeia > 2-02-FULL-51-18 > JAGOUK01 > JADGBA01. Next base: position 3,453 of record JADGBA010000079.1, read on the forward strand.
GGACTGGATCCGCTTCCTTTTCAGGTACGCCGCGCGTTATCAGGAGCCGGACGCGCTGGCCATGGCGGAATTAACCCTGCGGCGCATGGCGGCCGGAGGAATCTTCGATCAGGTGGGAGGAGGATTCCATCGTTACAGTGTGGACGCGGAGTGGTTCGTACCGCACTTCGAGAAAATGCTTTATGATCAGGCGCTGCTTTTGGGCGCGTACACCGATGCCTACCTGATCACCCGCGACCCCTTCTACGCCCGGATCGCGACGCAGACGGCGGATTTTGCCTTGCGTGAGATGCGGACGGTCGAAGGGGCCTTCGTTTCGGCCCTTGACGCGGACAGTGTTCCCGCGGGCGGTTCCGCAAAGAAAGAGGGTGCCTATTACCTCTGGACGTGGGACGAGCTTGCCGCCGTTCTTCCGGAGGAGGACCTTGGAATTTTCGCCACCACTTACGGCATGAAGGAAGGCGGCAATGTGGATGACGATCCTTCGGGTGAATTCGAGGGGCTGAACCTTCCGGTGGTGCGAATGGAGGCGGAGGCGGTGGCTTCCGCCTTGGAGACGAATGTTCCGGCGGTACGCCAGTCGCTTCTGTCCTCGCGCCTTAAGCTTTACGCGGCGCGTTCGCGCCGGATCCCCCCGCACCGGGATGACAAAATTCTGGCCGACTGGAACTCTCTTTTGATCACCGAGCTGGCGCGTGCGTCGCGTGTGTTCGGACAGGAGGAATACGGCAAGGCGGCGCGGGAGGCGATGCGGTTTGTTCTGACATCCATGAGGAGTCCCGGCGGAAAATTGCATCACTCCTGGAGGGAGAAGAAACCGGGTGCGGCAGGACAGCTTCTGGATTATGCCGCAGTGATTCGCGCCCTCACGACACTCTACCAAACCGACTTTAATACCGAATGGCTGACGGCCGCGGCGGACCTGGCCAACGTGATGATCCGGGACTTTTGGGATGACCGCTTTGGAGCGTTTTTTATGACGGCGTCCGGATCTGAAACTTTGCTTCCCGCGCGGGTCAAGGAATTCGCGGACGGGGCCGTGCCTTCGGGGAACTCGGTGGCGGTGCAGGATCTCCTGATTCTCGAGCGGATGACGCAGAGTCGTGTGTACGCGAAGTTCGCGATGGAAGCCCTCAAAACCGTTCACTCCTACATGGCGATGAGCCCGACTTCGTTTGCTCAAGGGCTGGCGGCATTGGACTTCTTCTTGACGCCCGGCCCGGAAATCGTGGTTGCGGCTCGGAATGCAGACCCTGCGGCCAGGGAGTTGGTTCAGGCCGTTTGGAACGCCTATCTCCCGAACCGCATCCTCTTGTTTCATCCCGAGGGTCCCGGAGGGGAGGCGATTCGCCAATTCGCCCCTTTCATTGCCGGCCAGACGCCCGTGGACGGCCGGGCCGCCGCGTATGTGTGCCGCAACTATATCTGCGAGCGGCCCGTCACGGACCCCGGGGAATTGCAAAAGGCCCTCAAAAATCCTTTGTTTGACGAATTCCAAAGGGTTAACTAAACTATAGACTTTTCCGAATTCAGAACCGAAGGAAACCGAATGCCTTACACTGAAAATGACGTGCGTTGTGTGAATACCCTCCGTGTCCTTGCCGCGGACACTGTGGAGAAGGCGAAGTCCGGCCATCCGGGGGCTCCGATGGGCCTGGCTCCGGCGGCCTATGTCCTCTGGACCCGTTTTTTGAAGTTCAGTCCTTCGAATCCCGCCTGGCCCGACCGCGATCGGTTCATTCTTTCGAATGGTCATGCCTCCGTTCTTCTCTATATGTTGCTCCATCTGTGCGGGTTCGGGATCACCCT
>JADGBA010000079.1:5364-5963 GCA_015231685.1 Candidatus Omnitrophota bacterium
GGTGGGCATGGCGGTGGCCGAGCGCTTCATGGCCGCTTCGTTCAACCGTCCCGGGTTTGAGATGGTCAACCATCACGTGTACATGTTTGCCGGAGACGGCGACATGATGGAAGGGATCACGTATGAGGCCGCGAGCCTTGCGGGGCATTTGAAGCTGGGTAAGCTGATCTGCCTGTACGATGACAACAAGATTACGATTGACGGGTCGGTGGATCTGGCTTACTCAGAAAACACCGCAGCCCGGTTTGAGGCAGCCGGCTGGCATGTGCAGACCGTGAGCGGCGCGGATACGGATCTGGACGCGATCGAAAAAGCCATTCAGGCTGCGCGTGAGCGGACGGATGCCCCTTCGCTTGTGATTCTCAAGACCACCATCGGTTACGGCGCGCCCCACAAGCAGAATACTTCAGGTTGTCACGGTGCCCCCCTCGGAGCGGAGGAGGTGCGCGGGGTTAAAAGGGCGCTGGGGTTTTCGGAAGACCAATCTTTTGTGGTGCCGGAGGAAGTCCGCAAAACCTTCGAGAGTTTGAGCCAAAAGGCCGCCAAGGGCGAGGCCGACTGGAAGACCCTCTTCGCCGGATATGCCGGGAGCTTTGCGG
>JADGBA010000080.1 GCA_015231685.1 Candidatus Omnitrophota bacterium
CACCTCAAGAATCTCAAGGATCCGGTCTTCATCGAGGCGTTCGGCCAGCCTCAAAAGTTCCTCCCCCCGGTCCGCAAACGTCAACCGCGGGGTTTCCTTGGTCGTCCTCAGAATCAGCACATCCCGGAAGATATGCGCCAGAACCTCGAGACCCGCGAGCTGATCCTGCCGGTCCTGCCCCCAATCCGGAAGATGAACAAGCTCTCCGGAGCCGGATCCCGCGGCGAGGGCAAACATTGCATCCACCATACCGCTTTCATGAGCTCGTCTGGCTTCTGCCATCCCCGCGGTCGTCCCCGACCCCATCGCGACTACTCTCCGAAGCGCGTCCTCATCGTCCAAAAAATCAGGATCTTTACGAAGAACCCGGGTCAGCTCGTCTGTATTGAGGGGCCCGAAACCAACCTTTTGACACCGGTAAATCACCGTCGCCAGCAGACGGGAAGGATCATGGGTCACGAGAATAAAGTGAACGCTGCCAGGCGGCTCTTCCAGAATCTTAAGAATGGCGTTCTGCGCGTCTGCTCCTAGCCGGTGCGCATCATCCACCACCACCACATGAACGCGTCCCTCCAGCGGCTTCAAGAGGATCCGCTCCCGCACTCCCAGAACCGCGTCGATCCGAATGGTGCGGGATTTCCCTTCAGGAATCAACCGGTGCATATCCGGATGTGAGCCTGACAAAACTTTTTGGCAATCCGGACATTCGCCGCACACCCGATCCGGATACGAACGGCACAGGAGCCCCTGCGCCAGCGCTGACGCCGCCATCCCCTTGCCGACTCCCTCCGGCCCCGTCAAAAGAAGCGCGTGCGGAACGCGATCGCCCCGCAAAAGAGTCGTCAGCTGATCCTTGGGGCGGTCGTGGCCGGCAAGATCATCAAAGAACACGGTCGATGACTCCGAGAATGGCTTCATGCATCGGCCCCACGGCACCGGCGCTGATTTTGTGAAATCGCTTGTAGTTTCGGGCGAGCTCCAGATATCCCCGGCGCACTCTCCGGTGAAAAGCCAGCTGCCGCTGTTCCACGCGGTCCAGTTTGCCTCTGCGCTTGGCTCGCTCCAGCCCCTGTCTGACCGGCACATCCAAAAAAAAGGTCAAATCCGGCTCAAGGCCTCGCGTCGCGCCGCGCCCCACAGATTCGATCCACGCTCGACTGACTCCGAGGCCCGACCCCTGATAAGCGCGTGTGGCGTCGATCCATCGGTCGCAGAGAATCATGCTGCCTTTCTTGAGCGCGGGCAGAAGCACCTGATCCACGAGTTCCGCGCGGCTTGCCATATACAGAAGCGTCTCGGTCTCGGAACACATCACACTCCGGGTCCCCAAAAGCATTCCTCGAATGCGCTTCCCGATCACCGTGCCTCCCGGCTCCCGGGTCACCAGCACCTTGAACCCGCGTTTCCTTAAAGATGCGGCCAGCAGTTTGATCTGTGTGGTTTTGCCGCTGCCTTCCGTCCCTTCGAAGGTCACAAAAAGACCGCGTCGCCGGCGAGCCATCACGCCGCCCCCGAATTCATATCGCGTGCCTTTTGGAGTGTCTCCAGGATTTTCTTTTAGATCCGTTCGTTCATGCGGACCCCCAGTTCCATGATCTGTGACGCGGAACGCCCGTCTTCGACATGAAATCCAAGACCGGTGAGTTCCGCGCGAATAAAATCCGAAACTTCATAACGCCGCTGCTGCCGACAGGCCTCCCGGAGTTCCACAAGCTCGCCGAGCGTCGCCGCGGCCGAAGTATTTTCGCCGGATTTTCCGATTTCACCAAAAAGCCCGAGCAGCCTTCCGCGCTCAAGAATCCATCCCCCTGCTGATCGGGCGGCGGCTTTGTCCCCCCGGTCCCAACGCCGATTGGCCTCCCGCAGCGCCTCAAACAAAGCGGCCATCGCCTGCGGCGTCCCGAAATCATCCCGGATAGCCTCATCAAATTGGCGTTGATACTCGCCGATCGTCTTGTCGCCGCCGGAGTCCGGACTGGGCGACACCGCCACGCCGGACTTCTCAAAAAAGACCGCGAAGGAACGCAGGGCCTCCGCCACAGAGTGCATTTTGTCCCAGGTGAAGTCCACATCATGGGAATAGTGGCTCCCCAGAAAGAACATTCTCAGAACATCTGACGGAAAGCGTTCAAGGATCCGCGGGAGCGTGATGAAGTTTCCCAGTGATTTGGACATTTTCTGGCCCTCGGTCGTGACCAGGCCGTGATGAATCCATACGCGCGCGAAGCCCTTGCCCGTCGCTGCCGCAGACTGCGCCAATTCATTCTCATGGTGCGGAAACACCAGATCCCGGCCGCCACCGTGGATATCAAACTCCTCTCCCAGAAGCTCCGAGCTCATCACCGAGCACTCGATATGCCATCCGGGGCGTCCCGGCCCCCAGGGAGAATCCCACCGGGGCTCGTTCTCGCGGCTGCGTTTCCAGAGCGCAAAATCCAGAGGGTCCCGCTTGCCCTCGCCCGGCTCGCCTCTCCAATGATCACACATGCGGTCAATATCCTGCCCCGAGAGCCTTCCATACGAGGGGAACTTGCGGACCGAAAAATACACGCTGCCTGAGGATTCATAGGCAATGCCTGCGTCGACGAGCTTGCGGCACATTTCGATCATTCCCCGGATCGTCCCGTCGGCCGTCGCGCGGGGCTCATGATCCGGCGGGGTAATGTCGAACAAGGAAAGCGCTTCATGATAGGATTTGAGATAGCGCTCGGAAATCGTGTTGATATCAACGCCCTCCGTCCGCGCGCGTTCGATGATTTTGTCGTCCACGTCCGTCACGTTACGCACCAGGGTGACGTTGTAACGGGTGGACAAAATCCGTCGAATCACATCAAATACAAACGCGGAACGCACGTGGCCGACGTGAGGATCGTCGTACACCGTCGGTCCGCAGACATACATACCGACCCTGGAATCATCGAGCGGCCGAAATTCCTCCTTGGCTCCCGTAAGAGTGTTCTGGATGCGGAAGCTCATGCCTGGGGCGCTTCCGGCGGCGATTGGCGATGCCCCCGTATCTCATGCTCAATATGATCGATTTCCTTTTGGAGCTTCTCGAGTGACTTCTGGAGAGGGTCGGGCAGATGCGTGTGATCCAGATTGATCCCGGGCACACGGCGCCCCTCACGGCGGGCAATTTTGGCCGGCACACCCACCGCCGTCGAATACGGAGGCACGTCGCGTACCACCACAGCATTGGAGCCCACCATGGAATTGTCCCCCACCGTAATATCGCCCAGCACTTTGGCTCCGGCGCCGACGACCACATTGTGTCCCAGGGTCGGGTGGCGCTTGCCCCGGGACTTGCCCGTGCCCCCGAGCGTGACCTGCTGATACAGCGTCACATCGTTTCCGATGACCGTTGTCTCACCGATCACCACACCCATCCCGTGATCAATAAAAAGCCCCCGTCCGATCGTGGCTCCGGGATGAATCTCGATCCCCGTCCAGAAGCGCGCCCAAAGCGACATGGCGGTCGGCAAAAAAGGAACGCCCGAGCGGTACAAAAAATGTGCCATCCGGTGGGTTTTGAGCGCACCGAATCCCGGATAAAAAAAGCTCACCACCCACGCGTGGCGTGCCGCCGGATCACGTTCCAGCGCCGCCCGGATTTCCTGTTTAAAATAAACAAAATTCATGGCGACCTTGCCGGCCACCAGAAGAGTCACCAATCCCGTTATCATCCACCACACATTCGGACACATTTTATTTTTTCTCCAGCAAAACCACACATTGCGCGGTCACGGCTTTTCCCTGCCCTACCGCGTCGAACCCCTCGGCTGTCTTGGCCTTGACATTCACCCGGGTCACGGCAATTCCCAGGTACCCGGCCAGTGATTTGCGAATCCTTTCCTTGTGCGGCCCGAGCCGCGGCCTCTCGGCACAAACCGTCGTGTCGCAGTTGACGACGCCAAACCCTCTTCGCCGCACCTCGCGCACCACCGTCTTCAAAAGCTCTCCGCTGTTCGCATCTTTGAAGCGGGCTGATGTGTCCGGAAAATGCTCCCCGATATCCCCGGCCCCCAGCGCCCCCAAGAGGGCGTCAATCACCGCGTGAATCAGGACGTCCGCATCGGAGTGGCCCAGAAGCCCCTTCGTATGGGGAATGCACACGCCCCCCAGGATCAACTTCCTCCCCGCCTTGAGCGCGTGAATATCTGAACCGATACCGGTCCTGAACCCGTCCTTACCCATTAACACCTCATCCTTCCCCCAAACACCTCCGGGAACGGTTATTTTAGCGCGTTTGCCCCGGCTTTCAACAATGCTTTTGCCAGGCACAAATCCGCCGGCGTCGTGATCTTGATGTTGGAGCTCGGGCCCTCAACCAGCCAGACTTTGAAGCCCGCCGCCTCAGCCATTCCGGCTTCATCCGTGAACCGTTCGGGCCGCCAATCGTTCTTCGCGTAACCCGCCTGCAACAGCCTGTAAGAAAAGGCCTGCGGTGTTTGCGCCAGATAAATGCAGCGGCGATCGAGCGTGCGCAGGACCACGGGGGCCGCTCCCGATGTCTGCTTCACCGTGGCGGTCGAACGCTGGGCCAAAAGCGCGGCCCGTTTCTTCCGGGCCATGCGAAGCACCTCCCGCACGTGTCGGGAATCCAAAAACGGACGGGCCACATCGTGAATCAGAACCACCTTCTTTCCCGGGCGAACCTGCCCGAAGGCATTGCGGACCGATTCGGAGCGCGTCCTTCCGCCGGCAATCACCCGAACGCCGGACAAGCCGTGTCGGGAGAGAAGCCGTTGTGTCGCTGCGATCCGCGTCGGCTCCACCGGCATGAAGACCTCCTCAAACTTCCAGGAGCGGAGCAGCATCCGGAGAGTTCGGACCGCGATGGGAAGCCCGCCGATTTTTCGGGAGGGCTTGGGAACCCCGGCGCCGAGCCGGACACCCGACCCGGCTGCCGGCACCACACACACCGCCGGAAAGCCGCTGTCAAGAGCGGCTGCGGGAATGAGTCGCTGCGGCTTCTGCATCATCCGGCGGTCGGATCGATTTTGGTAAAAATCATCCGCCCGGCAGGCGTTTGGAGCACTGAGGTCACCCGGACATTGAGCGTCTTTTCAATAAACGGCTTCCCGCCTTCCACCACCACCATCGTACCGTCATTGAGATAAGCCACAGCCTGGTCGTGCTCTTTGCCTTCTTTGACGGGCCTGACCTCCATCGCCTCTCCGGGCAGGACGATGGGTTTCAGGGCATTGGACAGCTCATTGATGTTGAGGACCGTCACCCCATGGAATTCAGCCACGCGATTCAGATTAAAATCCGTAGTCATGACCCTCGCGTCAAGGAGGCGCGCCAATTTAATGATCTTCTGGTCCACCTCCGGAATTTCGGAAAAATCCTCTGAGCTGATCCTGAAGTTGAACTTGGGGTCCTTTTTGAGTTTGTGGAGCACGTCCAGCCCGCGCCGGCCGCGATTACGCTTGAGGGAGTCGGATGAATCGGCGATATCCTGGAGCTCCTTGAGCACAAACCGCGGAACAACAAAATACCCCTCAAGAAACCGCGTCTGAACCACATCGGCCACCCGCCCGTCAACAATAGCGCTTGTGTCCAGAATCACGGGCAGTTCCGGCTGGTCCTGCCTCTGAAACTTGACGTACGGAATCACCACGCTGAATTCATCGCGCCCCCGCAAAGAAAAGACCACTCCCAGATACGCAAGCACGAGCACCAGCACCAGTTTAAGTGATGATTCCCACAAAGGATCGAGACCGATGGTCTCAATAGCGGCAGAAAGAAGATTCGCCGTGATCAACGCCAGAAGCAAACCAAAAACAGCCGCCGAGAGACCCCGCAAAGATACCCGAGCGGACATTTTTTCGGCCACCACGACCGCACCGGCCAGAAGTGCGCCCGTAATGGCTCCGTAGAGTCCAAACTCCGAGCGGAGCCCG
>JADGBA010000081.1 GCA_015231685.1 Candidatus Omnitrophota bacterium
TTATTGAGAACAGATAGTTCTTTCTGAGCGGAAAATACACCATTGGATGGATCTCATTTTATAACATCGGGGCAATTGGCGAAGATGGTCGGGGTGTCCAGGTTTACTGTGATCAACTGGATAAATAAGGGAAAGATTCGCACGATCTGTACGGTGGGCGGGCAGAGAAGGATCCCGGTGGATGAGGCGCAGGCGATTGTCGAGCGGATGAAAACCGGAACCACTTCCAGACGGGGGAAGGGTCCGGATTTCTTGTTTGCGGTGGGCGCCAATATCGGGCAGAGCATGAGGGGTTTCAGGAAGTACTTCAAGAATAAGAAGGATTTGAAGGCGTGACTGAGTTTTATTTTTTGTCCACTGCTGCGTTTATCGGACTGATTCTATGGGGTTTGGCGGCCCAGAAGCACGTTGCTTCGGTTTATCAGAAGTATTCGACGATGAAGCTCAAGAAGGGCGTGACCGGAACGGCGGTGGCCAAGGCCATGCTTCAGGACGCCGGGGTGGAGGGGATTACGTTTGAGGATGCCAGGGGGACGCTGGCCGACCACTATGACCCCCGGGCCCGCGTGATTCGGCTCTCCAAAGATGTCGCCAAAGGCACCTCTATCGCCGCGGTCGGCATAGCGGCGCACGAGGCGGCGCACGCCATTCAGGACGAAGCGGGGTATGCGCCCGCCCAGTTCAGGGACCGGATGGCGCCGGTGATGCAAAAGGCCACGGTGGTGGTCCTGCCGCTTCTGATTCTTGGATTGCTCCTGGGTGGCATCATCGGTTCGACATTTTTTGTGGATCTCGCGGTCCTGATCTTCCTTGGGATCGCTCTTTTTTATGTGGTGACGCTTCCGGTGGAGTACAACGCCACGGGGCGGGCGATTCTGTACATACGGGAGCATAAGATCGCCGATCCGGCGGAACTTGAGGGCGTCCGCACGGTGCTCAGGGCCGCGGGACTGACATATGTGATCGCGGCGGCTTTGGCGATAACTCAGTTTTTGAGAATACTTACGTTTTACGCACGGCGCTAAACGCCGGGAAAGGGGAGGCAGAATGACATTAGGACAACTGCTGCTCATCACGTTGATCGTGGTCACGATCTGGATGGCCAAGCGCTTGAAGAAGCACGAGCAGTCAATCGAGGAGCTTCAGAAGAAGATCGATGACTAAAAAATACGAACTGGACGGGTGTCCGAAGTCCTACTTCAAGTGGGCATGCTTCTGCATGCTGCTTGTGGGGGGCTTCTTTGTGTATCTCGTGTATTTGAATCTGACGGGTCAGGTGGACCGCACCGATCCCATTTGGCTCGGGACACTGGACGCCACGACCTCCAAGGCCTTGATTCTGACTGAGCACGTCAACGAGGAAGAGGACTACGACAAGCCGGTCTGTAAACGGCTCGAAGAAGAAAGCGAGCGCTACGACGCGGTCGACTACGGTGAGATCTAAACCATGAAAATAACCGAATGGCTATCCAAACACATCATCCCCGTCACGGTGGCGCTTCTGGCCGTCAACTTCCTGATCATCGCCTGGGGGGCCCTGAATTGGGGGATTTACAGCGCCCGTAACAGCGCCAACTTTCTTCGACTGGACTCCACGGTCAGCAGGAATAAATCGCTCCTCATGGAAACCGATGATCCGGAGACGACCCGGCTTCTCGAGGGCGCGTCGATCGCCAAGGACACCGCGGTGAGCGGTGATTTGAAGCTGACCTGTTCTGACGACGACTTCGGATCGGCCTTTGCGGCGGTGCGGCCCACCATCGTCAACATCACGACGGATCGCACGGTTCCGTCTTCGGTGGCGCGGCGCGGCAGCGTTCCCACCTCCACGATTATTTTTGATGATCCGGCCATCCGGTTTGTTGAAGAGAAGTCCCTGGGTTCCGGCGTGATCGTCGATTCCCGGGGTTTCATCATCACAAACGCCCATGTCGTTTCGTTGGCCAACGAGATTCATGTGGTCACCTTCAGTTATGAGCGAAAGACCTATACCGCCGAGGTGGTCCGGAAGGACACGGAGAACGACCTGGCCATTATCCGGATCTATCCGGACGCGCCGCTTCCGGTGGCCATCCTGGGCGATTCGGACATGATTCGCGTCGCCGACGGTGTGCTTGTCGTGGGCTCGCCCTTCGGCCTGGAGCAGACCGTGACCGCGGGGATCATCAGTGACGATTCGCGGAACCTGATGATCGAGAGCCAGCTCTATGAAGGCATGATTCAGACCGATGCGGCCATTAACCGCGGCAATTCGGGCGGGGCTCTTGTCAACACCAAGGGTGAAGTGATCGGGATCACAACGGCGATTTATGCCCCGACGGGGGTTTTTACGGGTGTGGGATTCGCCATTCCGTCGAACCGCGCCAAGTCGCTGGTGCGGGAAGTGGTTTCGGCGGCACGGGGGATTTAGAGCCATGTGGGCGGTGGTGAGTGTCTTCATATTCCTTGTGGTTTTGAGTCTCTTCGGTGTGCAGAACATGCACCAGACGCGGGTGAACTTCCCGATGGTCGGGGGACTTGAGATTCAGACGGTGTTTCTCCTCATGATTGTCTTCATTCTGGGCTTCATGGCGGGGTGCTTCTTTTGGTTCATGAACTTATCGAAAAATCGCGGGAAACGCTGATGAGCGAACCGACTTTTGTCAAAAACACGCGGGATCACGACGTTTTTATCGCCGTACTGGTGTGCGACCTTTCTCTGGCGCTCTTGAAGCTTACGCTCGGTGTCATGGGGTACACGAAGCTTATTCTGGCCGATGGTATTTTCTCGGCGGCGAACGCGGCGGTGCTCATTCTGAGCTGGCAGGGTCATGTGCTCGAGTCCCGTCCGGCGGACGAGAAGCATCCTTACGGTTACGGGAAGTCGCTTTTCCTCGTCGAGGCGGTGGCGGGGGCGGTGTTCATGATCGCTTCGATCTATATGTTTTTTTACGGTGTGTACGGCATGGAATGGGTGGAGGCGCATCGCTCCCATTCGGGGGCTTTTATGGCGGCGTTGATTTCGCTCGTCGCCAACGAGGTGCTTTTCCGTTACCTTCAGGACACCGGCAAACAGAACAACAACGCGACGTTCCTGTGGAACGCGACGCATCACCGGATGAACGCCATTGTCTCCGCGTGGATTCTCGTCTGCATCACCCTCTCGAGTCTGGGCCTGGCTTACATGGACCGGATCGGAGTGTCGCTCGCGGCCATGCTGATGTTTGTGGTGAGTTTGCGGGTTCTCATCCATTCGTTCTCCGGGATCATGGACCGGATGCCGCCGAGGCAGCTTTTGAACGAGATCCAGTCCTTCGTGAAGCGCACGAAGGGCGTCGAGGCGGTCGTGGACATCAAGGCACGTTTTGTCGGCTCGAAGCTGCATGTGGATTTGAATGTGCTTGTGGACAGCGGCCTCAAGATGCGTGAGGCGGACGCGATCGCGCGGGATGTCGAGGCGCGGGTCTTGAAGCAGTTTGAGCGGGTGAGGGAAGTCAATGTCATGCTCGTTTAGGGGGTATTCCGTCCGTACCCAGGCATTGCTTGGAATCATGGCGATGGCCGCGGCCCTGGCCCTCGGGGCACAGGTCGCGCACGCGGTGGCGTATGAAGAGATTTCTGCCGTGGAACTCAAAGACCGCATTGATGACAAGGACGATACGGGGTTTTTGATCCTCGATATCCGCGACCCGGAGGATTATCAGGCGGGGCATCTTCCCGGGGCGATCAATATTCCTTTAAAGACACTGGGTTACCGCGTCTATTCGCTGGATAAAACCCGGGAAGTCATTGCGTATTGCGACCACGGCATTCAAAGCCGGGTCGCGTGTCAGGTGCTCACAAGCGCCGGATTCAAGGATGTTTACAATCTGACCGGCGGGCTCGACGCCTGGACCTATCCTCTGGAAGTCCAGAACGGGCGCGCCAGTATCTAACAAGGAGGAAACAATGGTTAATCTGATCGTCGGTGTCATCGCGATGGTTCTCGGGCTCTGGGGGCTTTCGCGCAACTGGTACATGTTCATGGATCTCGTGGGAGCTCTGGTGCCGCTTATTCTCATTGGCGCCGGGATCGTGATCTTCTTGGCCGGCATCCGTGCCGTCCGAAGCAAATAACAAAGGGGGAGTCATGACGACTCAAACCAAGACCGTGGCCGAAGAGGCCCGTAAGAACGGACATATGCCGATGGGCCTTAAGCTCGAGGCATCGATTCTGAAGTTGAAGAAGGTTCTCGACAACGTCGTGGACGCCTACAGCCGCACCACGAACCTCCAGCCCCGCGAGGCGGAGGACCTTGTCTCCCGGAAGGCCGTGCAGTATCTCGAACGCGGCCAGTACGGAAAGGCCGTGGATGAGTTCAACCGTCTGATCGCGATGGGCAAGGAAGACGCGGACATCTATTACCGTCTCGGCTTTGCCTGCGAACGCCTCAACATGGACGAGGAGGCCGAAAAGGCCTACAAGAAGTCCATCGAGATGGACAAGGAGCGGACCGAGGCTTATTACCGGCTGGGGCTTCTCGCGATCAAGAACGACGACGCGAAGCAGGCAGTCAAATTTCTGGGGGCGTTGAGCACCAAGAAGGCGGCCGACTTCGAAGTCACCTATCAGCTCGGCGTGGCCTACGACAAGATGAAAGACTCGAAGAACGCGATCGATGCCTTCAAGAAGGCGATCGAGCTCGAACCCAAGAGCACCAAGGCCTTCAAGCGCCTGGGCTATGCCTACGACGCCTCCGGCGAGCACGAGAAGGCGGTGGAGTGTTTCAAGAAGGCGATGGAGCTCGAGGAGCTTTAATCCCAGGCCATGGCATTTCTCGGAGGAGGCACAACCAAACGGAGGGACGAGGTGCGAGCCGCATTGGACCTGGATGAACCGATTGTCATGACGCGTCTGAGGCGCGTGCAAGTCTTTGTCCGGAGGTATTGGAAGTTCCTGTTGTACGGGATTTCCCTGGCCGTGTCGGCTTCGCTCACCGTGTACACGTTCAACAGCCTGACGATGCTCCGGCAAAACGCCACGAACGCGGAGGCGCAGATCGCATCGGCCATGCAGATGCGGCAGAATCTCGTGCCGGCCTTGACCGTCCTCATCCGGCAGTTCACGCGTCATGAGCGCAACATCTTCCTGACCGCGGTTCAGGCGCGCGAAGACTCGCTCCGGAACATGGGCGTGGCCGATGAGGCCGCTCAGAAGGTGATGGCGGAGCTTTCCCAAGGGCCGGTGAGTCCCGGATCTCTAGCCAAGCTGATGGCGGTCGCCGAGAATTATCCGCAGCTTGTTTCCAATCAGGCGTATCAGCTGCTTATTGCCCAGGCCACGGAGGCCGAGAAGCGCATCTTCGAACAGCGCCTTCTTTATAACGATGCGGTGAATCTGTACAACACGCGGCTGGCGGTTTTTCCGACCAACATCACGGGATTCTTCCTGGGTTTCCGCCAGATGAAGTACTTCGAATGGCTTTCCCGTCCCGAATGGCTTCTGCCGGCGGATGTGATCACCGGTGAGGGGCCCTAAATGGCGGGGAGGTGTAAACAGTGCTATTGGTGCGCCGAGCAGGTCGGGATGATCAACATCTGGGGCAATATCGGCCTCTTTGTGAGCAAGCTCGTCGGCGGGGTCGCCGGGCGGAGCCAGGCGCTTCTGGCCGATTCGATCCATTCGGTGAGCGACATCGTCGTCGCGGCGCTCGTTCTTGTGGGCCTGAAGATCACAGGCGCCCCGCCGGATGAGGACCACCGCTGGGGCCACGGACAGATCGAATACATCGTCGCGGCAATTATCGGAATTCTTCTGCTTCTTTGTTCGGTGTCCATCACGGTGACGGCGGTGTATTCCATTGTCG
>JADGBA010000082.1:0-1357 GCA_015231685.1 Candidatus Omnitrophota bacterium
GGGCACTTCACGGCGCAAGTCAGGCAATGCAGGCAGTTGGATGCGCTGAGAATGATCCTGGATTCAGATTCGCGATACACCTGCCCCGGACAAAAGTGAGTGCAGGAATACCGGAACTTCTTCCCGCATTCCGCGCAGAGCGCCGGATCCTTGATCTTCATATGCGCCGGCTCGTCCTCACGATGCATGGCCTGGGTCAGTCCGACAAAGGTGGCCTGATCCATACCTCCGGGATCCGGGTGATTCCAAAACACTCCGGCACGGGTCATGCACGAATCCTTTTCAAGAGCGATTACGCCCGGCAGCCAGCGCTGAAACTGGGACAACGGCGCTCCCGCAAAAAGACCCCATTTGAAACACTGCCGGTAATTAGCCGCATGGCGCATTTCATCCATTGCCCCCGCGGTTTCCAGCATCCGCCGGTATGATTCCGGTAGCGATTCTGCCGGGCTGTTGCCGCATTCAATAACGGCGTCGGCCGCACACATACCTGAGCGTATCGCCAGATGAATGCCTTTGATTTTTTCCATATTAACCCAGCCGCCCGCATCTCCGGCCACCAGGGCACCTGCCGCTCCCAGGCTCCCGATCGAGTGATAACCGCCTTCAGGAATCGTTCTTGCGCCGGTCGCAACCACCTTGGAATTTTGCAGAAAGCCTGACACACGCGGGTGAGCGCAATATTGTTCAAAGACCCTCTGAGGATTCAAGTCCCCATAGCGCCAATCTAATCCAAGAACCAATCCCACCGCAGCAGTCTGCTCGGATAAACCATAAAGAAACCCTCCCCCAAACACATCCGGCGGAAGCGGATACCCGAGCGTATGAACCACCTCCCCGGGCTTGAGCCCCGGCGAGCCGGTCCACTGCACCACCTTCTTAAGGCCAATCGAATAGATTTGTGGATTTTTTCCGCCGCCAAAAAGCCGCGCGAACTCTGCGGACAACACGCCGCGGGAGCCGTCACACAGAATCGTCCGCTCTGCCCGGATCTCCTCACCCGCAAGAAAGTTGGATTTGTTGCTGCCGTCAGCGGCCAGGCCGGCATCTTTGAGCTTCACGCCGCGTACGCGGTTGTTTTCCACAATCAACCGTTCGGCCGCAAACCCCCTATAAATCTCCGCACCCGCCTCAGTAGCCGCCTGCTCCATGAACTCAACCAGACGCGACAGAGAAATCACGAGATCTCCCCGATGACGCATCGTCTTAGGCAAAACGGCATCGGGAACTCGGAGGGCCCGCCGCTTCATCAAAAAATAAACCGATTCTTCGGCGGCTTCCGTGACTTTTTCGGAAAAGTACCCCCTGCGGGAACGCCAATCCGGAAGAAGCTCGTCAAGCACCTTCGGCTCAAAGA
>JADGBA010000082.1:1367-5813 GCA_015231685.1 Candidatus Omnitrophota bacterium
CCGCTCCCGAAAGACTGTGGTACCCCGCTTTCGGCGCCTGGTCGATAACCACAACAGCATCGTCGCCGGAAGAGCTGCGTTTGGATTGCGCGATACGGATTGCCGCCGCCAGACCCGCGGGACCCGCCCCGATGATCAGGGTGCCGATCTTCACGGCGCACCTCCCCCGGGCAGAGCCGCGGTCATTCTGGGCAGAGCCTCGTTCAAATCGCCGATCCACCCGAAATCCGCGTAATCAAAAATTCTTGCATGCGGATCCTTGTTGACCGCCAGGACCACGCGGGAATTCTGCATGCCGGAAATATGCTGCACCGCGCCCGAAATCCCCACCGCCACGTATAAAATCGGCTTGACAGTCCTTCCTGTCTGGCCGACCTGAAAATCATGAGTAGTGAATCCGTCCTCCACAACCTTTCGGGAGGCGCCGATTGAGTAGGGGGCAGACAAAAGCTGTCCCAAACCCTTGCCCAGAGGCTCAAGGTACTTCTTAAAATCCTCGCGGGTCCGAAACCCCCTGCCCCCGGAAACGATGATACCGTCATCCGTGACGCCCTTGGCCTTCTCGTGCTTTTCTCTGGAAACAATCTCAAGTTTTTCCGGTGCCAGGTCCCCAACGTTGATCCGAAACGTTTTTCCCTGGCGCGGCTCGGGCGCGGTCCACCGTTCAAAAATCCCGGGACGCACCGTGGCCATTTGGACACTTGAATCCTTGGTCATGATGGTGGCCATGATATTCCCGCCGAGGGCCGGGCGGGTTTGCTTGAGAATCGCCACAAGCCGGGTTGAGCCCCGCTCGTAATCACCGATATCGAGATGCGTGCAGTCCGCCGTGAGTCCCGCCCCCAGGGCCGAAGCAACGCGGGGCGCCAGCTCCCGCCCGAGCGGTGTCGCCCCAAAAAGAAAAATCTGGGGCTCGCGTTCCTTCGCCATCTGAACAAGCGCCTGTTTGTAGGGTATCGCAAAATAATCGGCCAGACCCGGCGCTTCCGCAACATACACATGATCCGCACCGGCGCGGATCAATTCCTCGGGGTCCGTCTTCAAGGCGTGGCCGAGAACCACCGCCCCGACCTTTTCTCCGAGAACATCGGCAAGTTGACGGGCTTTTCCCAGAAGCTCATAAGCCACCGGCGCAAAATTCTCTCCGTCGCTCTCCGCGTAGACCCAGATCTCACCTTTATAGGAAGGCGTGGCCCCGCCCAAACGATAAACCTCTTCCCCGTCCTTGACCCCCTCGGACGGCGGGTTGTCAAAGTGCCGCTTCAGCGCCGCCGCCAGCGCCGCCGGATCATCAAAAAAGATACATTGCTTCTTCTTTTCTCCGGCGGGGGAAAAGATGCGGAACACTTGAGTCTTGGAACCCTTCAAGCCGATGTTGTCTGCCTCCGCCCCCACCGCATCAGCATCCCAAACAAGGCATTCCTTTCGGCGTGCGGCTCGAGTCAGCTCAAACGCCGGATAAAGCGAATCCATGCAGGCGGTCACCGTGATAAGGACGGGAAAGGCCTTGGGGCGAACCGTTTCCTTGCCCCTGGGACCGATGCGAACCACCTCCAGCCCCCTCTTGTCCACGCGAATACTCTCGGCGTAGGCAATCTGCTCCATCCCGAGAATCTCGGCGACCTGAGGGGGAACCTGTGCGGTGTCCCCATCCACCGACTGCATCCCGCAAAAAATGACGTACTCCCCGCCCCCAAAAAACTCTGCGGCAATCTTCCGCACCGCCCGGGAAAGGGCATAAGATGTTGCGATGGTGTCAGCGCCGGCAAACCTTCGGTCCGTCAGCAGGACGGCCTCTCCACTCAGACGGGAAAGGGCCTCTTCGAGGATCTCCCTGGCTTGCGGCGGACCCATACTCAGGTACACAACTTTCGAGTCCGGCGATTCCCGGATGACACGCGAGGCCATGGTGATGGCCTGAAGGTCCAGCGGGTTCAGAATGCTATCCAGCACCGCACGTTTGAGCGTTCCCTTCTCGCGGTCCCAGGCGTCTTCTGGGATATTTGAAATGTCTGGCACTTGTTTAACAAAAATAATCGCATTCATTCCCGGATGCAGCTCCCATGTTGTATACAAATTGACAAAAACGCTGCACCAATATATCGCAAATTTACCCAAAATGCCGTAAATTCCTCATCATATACGGGCCCCCAGGAATGAAATATTAGATAACCTTTATTTAATAATTTAAATTCTTGAATAGTCTTGAATCAACTTAAGAACTAATGTATATTCCTACTTAGACAGAATACACACCAACAATGAGGAGAACCCAACTAAGGAGTGTTGCGATGACAACGATTAAACAGATCAGACAATCCATGCCGCTGTTCCTTCTAGCCGCCCTAACGGTCGGTCTGAGCGTGCTTTTGGTGTCTGATGGGCATGCTGATGGCGGAGAAAAAGTTTGCACCGTAGCCTCCGTGAAACACTCCGGCTGGGCAACGCGGCTGCATCAATCCGTCAAGCAAACCATCAAACCCGGTGACGTCCTCTACGAAGGCGATATTCTGGACGTCAAATCAGGCAACTTCGTTCAGCTGGCGTTTGACGACAAGAATGAGAACATCGTGCACGTTCAGGGCAACTCCCTGATTCAGCTCTCCAAGGACCGGGGCGCGAATCTGGAGCTGACCAACGGTACGATTTACGCGCTTCTGGACAATCTGGGAGCCGCCAAACGGTTCCAG
Organism: Candidatus Omnitrophota bacterium; assembly: GCA_015231685.1. GTDB lineage: Bacteria > Omnitrophota > Gorgyraeia > 2-02-FULL-51-18 > JAGOUK01 > JADGBA01. The sequence continues at coordinate 4,058 of JADGBA010000082.1, forward strand.
GTGTCCACCCCCGCCGCGATCGCGACGGTGCGCGGAACGTACTTCAAAGTCAAAGCGCTCGGAGCCGAATCCGAAACGACCGTGTACCAGGGTGTAGTGCGGGTCAACGGTCGCTATCCGGATGGCCGCCAGATGCGTCGGGAAGTGTCGCTCCTCGCAGGTGAGAGAGCGTCCGTCCGACGTCCCGGCGCTCCCCCAGAGACCCCCCGCCGGATCAGCCGTGAGGAGTTCGAAGAAATCAACACGGTTATTCGCGGACTCGACGGAAGCCGGAATCTTCTGGACTTCGATGCTCTCGTCGGCGCTGAAGAAGCCTCAACTTCCTCTTCGGGAGGCCTGGTTTCCAGCGGTCGCGGCAAGAATGCGGACAGCCAGACGGCCGACGGAGATACCGGGTACGACGACGGCAAGGTTGTCTATTAAAGAAAGGCAGTCAAATAAGGGCGCGCATGCACAGTGCGCGCCCTTATTTTTTGCTTCCGGTCTTTCCTTCCGTCCTAGATTCTGAGATCCCAAAGGGGAATCCCGATCCGCTGACGCGCGGTCTCGCCGGGCAGAAGTCCCTCAAGCCGCCCTGGACGGTCTCCCCGCTCCCCCAAATGTTTCCCAAAACCATCCACCGGCGTCGTTGACGCCAAATGCAGGCAGTGCTTGCCATAAGCACGGTTCACTTCATCCACGCAGACTGAGAGACGTTCGAGTTGGCGAACGCGGGCCGAATCCTCAAAAAGATCACCCTGCCTCTCGGATGCCGCTGAAAAGCGCGCCAAAAAGACTGTGGTCTGGCGATAACGCGTGCCTGCCCTAAAAAGCTCCCCCACTATCCGGGAGACCACCGATGCGGCTTCCTGCGTTGCTGCGGTCGGATAGCGCAGATCGGCCGCCAGGGCCTGAGAGCAATAATCCTTGTCGCGGAGCATCACCCCGATCATTCCCGTCCGTAATCCGTGGCGGCGAAGCTTGATAAAGGCTGATTCGGTATTCCGTAACGCCTGAGCCATGACAAACGCGCGCTTTTCTGAAGGGGGGGTAAAGGTTTTGGCCTTCGAAATCGAGGCGGGCGGTACCGCCCCGGACTCGATGACGGAATACACCGCCTCGCCCCGAAGCTCATGCCAGAGCTCGGCGCCGACCTTTCCCAGAAGCTTTTTGATCTGAAAAAGCGGACGGTTCACATAATCCCAGGCGGTGCGGACTCCATACTTCTCCAGAAGCGCGACGCTCGCCGGACCGATCCCCGAAACACGTCCAACCGGAATATTCGGCAGAAAGTTCTGAAGCTCATATCCCCGGACACAGCAGAACCCGCGGGGCTTTTTTTCTTTGGAACAGATCTTGGCCAGGGTCTTCGTGGGTCCCAGGCCGGCGGAAATTCCGATCCCCAGTTCCTCCTGGGCGGTTTCCTGCATTCGCCGCGCTATACCTTCGTACGATGTTCGGTGAAGCCGCCGGAGCCCCGAGAGATCCGCAAAAGCTTCGTCAATCGAAAACGCCTCCACCTGTGGCGTAAAGCGCCTGAGAATTGTCATCAGGCGTTCCGAGATGAGACTGTAGGTCTCATAGTCGCTTGGAAGAATCACCGCCTCGGGACACACACGGCGAATCTCAAAAAGTCGCATGCCTCGTGTGATCCCGCGTGCCTTGGCCTCATAACTCATCGCAGCGGCAATCCCCCGCTCCTTTCCGGTTACCACCGGCCGGCCTTTGAGCTCCGGATGAAGTGCCTGCTCGACGCTGGCAAAGAAGGCATCGCAAT
>JADGBA010000083.1:0-2784 GCA_015231685.1 Candidatus Omnitrophota bacterium
GCCTCACATTGTCCGTTTTTAAAAATGACCGAATCACCGTTGACCCCAGAGGGATGGGCGGTCCGGAAGCCGCCGCTTCTTCGGTGATGAGCGCGGGGGCCCCCGGTTTCTCGGCGCTCATCCAAAACGGCGCAGCGGTCCTGGTGATTCTGCGCTTGGCGCTGGAATGCACGTGAGCCGAAAAAACCCCCAGCCGTAATTCCGGCCTGACCGCAAACGGCGCCACCAAATACCGGTCCATCGCCTCGATCCAGCGTATTTTCTGTTTGTAATCCCCTTCCCGCGACACGCGGTCTGTGGGTGAAATCAGAAGCCACACGAAGTCTCGGGCCTCAAGCTGCTGCCCGAGAAGTTCCGCCAATGCCTTCAGCTCGACCGGCTCCTGAATTTCTTTGAGCGGGTTCCAGTCCAGGCCCAGAAGCCTGCCGAGGCCCGGAGAAAACACCGGGGTCGCCAAAACTGAGGGACGCAACCCGAACCGTTTCTCAAACCCCAGATCACCGGACGGACCGTAAGATCCCCAAAGCCAGATAAAATTAGCCGGATTCTCCCCCAGGTCAATTCGGACCTTGTTCACCTCGTGATTTTCCAAAAATTGCGCCGCCTTCGTAAGGAAGGTCTCCCAGCCGGTTTGAAGGAAGTGCCGGGGAATCCCCTCGCGCCAGCTCTTCTGCACCATCACGGAGGGAGGACACATTCTCTCCGCCATGGTGTCTTGGGGCCAGGCGCTTTCGGGCACTTCTGCCAGATGCGTTCCGCCGGGCCCGGTAACAAATCGTATGCCATCGGAGTGAAAATGCCGGTTTAACCCTTCGGTCAAAACCTGCGCCTCGCGGTGAGAGATCGATCCGGCCGTCTCGTCGATGATGCGGCTCTCCGAGACCGTCACAAAGCGGAAGGCCCAAAAGTGCCGACCCGGCGCGGGTTCAACGCCGATTTCGGCCGCAAGAACCGCTGCCCGACCCGGATATTCCTTCTCCGCGTCATACCCCAGAGACCCGAACACCGAATATTCCGCGTCAGGCCACAACCGGTCAGGAATCGGTCCGAGCCGGCCGGACACCGCGTGTTGTCCCCACGCGTCGAGGTTCGGCGTGTCCGCTGCTTCGAGAGGGGTTTTGCCGTCAAGGATTTCCAGAGGTTCATCCGCGATCCCGGACAAAAGCAGACCCAGATACTTCATGAGTGCATCTCCTTCAGGACCGCGTCGAGCCTGGCCGGAACGGGCCGCGGCGTACGAATGCAATCCAAAGCTGTGGAAGGGTCCTTCAGTCCGTGGCCCGTGAGGATACACACGGCGGTTTTTCGGGACAATGCGGATCCCGCAATCTTCTTCAATTGTCCGGAACGCACCAGCTTGAAGAGCCCCGCTACACTCGCCGCCGATGCCGGTTCCACAAAAACTCCTTCTTCCGCGGCAAGCCACCGGTAAGCGGCCAAAATTTGCGGATCCGTCACCGCATCAATAAGCCCTCCGGATTCCGATCGAGCCAGATCCGCCGAAAGCCAACTGGCGGGGTTTCCGATCCGGATGGCCGTCGCGATGGTTTGGGGCTTGGAAAAAATTTTTCCGGAGACCATGGGGGAAGCGCCCTTTGCCTGAAAACCCATCATGCGCGGCAAACGTCGAATGCGGCCGGCAGCGGCGTAATCGCGATACCCCTTCCAATAGGCCGTGATGTTGCCGGCATTGCCTACGGGGATAAGATGAAAATCCGGGGCGCACGTCATTGCATCACAGATTTCAAAGGCGCCGGTTTTTTGGCCCTCAATCCGGTCGGGATTTACGGAATTCACGAGCGCCACTTTGGTCCGCGAACTCACTTCACGGACAATCGCTAGCGCTTCATCAAAGTTTCCCCGGATAGGGATCACCTTTGCCCGACACATCATCGCCTGCGACAATTTGCCTAAAGCAACGGCGCCTTCGGGAAGAATGACATAGCAGGACATGCCGGCACGAGCGGCATACGCCGCCGCGGATGCGGAGGTATTGCCTGTGGAGGCGCAGATCACCGCGCGGGCCCCCTTCTCCTTCGCCTTGGAAACCGCCACAGTCATTCCCCGGTCTTTGAATGATCCGGTGGGGTTGGTCCCCTCGTATTTCAAATGAACGGACAGACCCGCAATACGTGAGAGTTTTTCAGAATAGATGAGCGGCGTCCTGCCCTCATTGAGCGAGACCACCGGAGTGTTCTTGCTGACCGGCAAGTACCGCCGGTATCGCTCCATCAATCCCTGGCCTCCCGGGCGAGCGGCGTTCGTTCGGGTCAGCGACATTCTTCTTCGTCCTCAATCCTGATCAAAACCGGACGTGACTTGACCGCGGACAATCCGGCGATGGTTTGGAGCGCCCGCTGAACATCCCGCTCTCTGGCCGCGTGAGTCAGAACCACCACGCTGACCGGTGAAGTCCGGGTTTCCTTCTGATGAACACTCGACAGGGAGACCCGATGTTTTCCTAAAATCGTCGTGAGTGTCCCCATGACGCCCGGGCGGTCAGTGACTCTGAAGCGCAGATAATAGCGGGTTCGAACCTCTTCAACCGGCACCAGCCTTGCGCGCGAGTAGACGCGCTCGCGGGAGCGTATGCCGGAACGGCTGATCTTGGCAATATCCACCATGTCCGCCACCACCGCACTCGCCGTCGGCTCTTCCCCGGCGCCTCTTCCAAAAAAAGAAACTTTTCCGACCTGGTCGCCTTCAATCACAACGCCGTTATTGACTCCGTGCACATTTGCCAGAGGATGCCTCTTTCCCAAAAGCGCGGGATGCACACGAATC
>JADGBA010000083.1:2794-5747 GCA_015231685.1 Candidatus Omnitrophota bacterium
TAAATTTTTCGGTGACCGCAATCAGTTTCAGGACATAACCCAATTCACGCGCGACGTCGAGATCATCCCGCTCAATGCGCTCGATACCTTCGCGATACACGGATTTAAAATCAATTTCGGTTTTGAATGCGAGTCTCGAAAGAATGGCGATTTTGTGCGCGGTGTCCGTGCCGTTGACATCCAGCGTGGGATCCGCCTCCGCATAACCGAGTTCTTGCGCCTCGCCGAGGGCAGCCCGGTATTCCGACCCTGTTTTGTCCATCCGCGTGAGAATGTAATTGCAGGTCCCGTTGAGGATGCCCTGGATTTTGCGAATCCGGTTGGCCACCAGCCCCTCCCGGAGGCCTTTGAGGACCGGGACGCCGCCGCACACGGCCGCCTCAATGCCGATATGCCGGCCGGTGGATGCGGCGCTTCGATAAAGATCGCGCCCTTTTTCTGAAAAAAGCGCCTTGTTCGCCGAAACCACATCTTTGCCGGACAAAAGCGCTTTTTGAATCAACACCGCCGCCGTACGGGTTCCGCCAATCAGTTCGACGACAAGATGCACCGACGGGTCCGTGAGCACGTCATCGGCATTGCGCGTGAGCTTAACCCCCTTGAGCGAAACCCCGGGAATGCGAGGCGGCTTAAGATCGCAGACGCTTTTGAGACAAAAATTCAACCCCGTGCTCTCCCGGAGCAACTTCTGTTTACCCAGAAGGATGCGCGCTACGCCGCGACCGATAGTGCCGCAGCCAATCAACCCCACGTTCACGTTGTTTTTCATCCGACCGCCTTTATCAAATGGTCGGGGCGAGTGGATTCGAACCACCGATCTCTTCCACCCCAAGGAAGCGCTCTAGACCAAACTGAGCCACGCCCCGAAAATTATTCGTGTTCATTCCTTATCGATTTACTCAAAAGCGCGTCAATCACCCGACGCGGATCCCTGCCTCCGTACAAAATTTGATTCACTGCCTCCACAATCGGCATGCGGATGCGGTGCCGGCGGGCCATACGCAAAGCCGAACGCGCTGTCTCGGCACCCTCGATCACCATCTCAGTTTTGCGCCGGACGTCCGTCAAGCTGGCTCCCCGGGCGATCTCAAAACCGCAACCGTGATTGCGGCTGTGAATACTGAACGAGGTCGTGACCAGATCTCCCAGGCCGCTCAGCCCCATAAAGGTCCGGCGTCGCGCACCCATTTTTTCTCCGAGCCGTGCCATTTCCGCGATACCCCGCGCCACCAGAATGGATTTGGTGTTGGTGCCGAATCCGAGCCCGTCCACGACTCCCGCGGCAATCGCAATCACGTTCTTGATTGCGGCGCCAACCTGTACACCCACCACGTCCGTGGACTCCAGGATGGTCAGCGTGTGGTTATCCAAAGAGCGTCGGATTCCGCGCCGCACTTCAGCTCGCGCCGAAGCCGCCACCATGGAAGCAGGCTCACCTTGAGCCACTTCCCGGGAGATGCATGGTCCCGACACCACACCCACCGGAATCCGCCCCAACTCCTCCGCGACCACGTCTGTCATCAGACGGTCGCTCTTGGGCTCAAACCCTTTTGTCAAAATCGCCAGCGCCATTCGCCGGTTTTTCGGGCGCTTAACCCGCCGGAGAACAGACCTAAAAAAACGCGAGGGAACAGCCACCATCACAAGAGCCGCGTTAGCAAGAGCTGCGTTCAAGTCCGGTTCAAAACGAATGCTCTCCGGAATATGAAACCCGGGAAGGAATTTCCGATTCTCGCGGGTGTGTGTCAACTCCGCCAGATGGTCCGAAAACGCCCCCCAAACACAAACCGGGTGACCCAGTTTGGCCATGTGGATGGCGATGGTTGTGCCCCAACCACCGTCACCCAGAACCACAAGCTCTGCATCTTTTTTATTTAAAACCACTTAGGTATTTTTCATCCAAAGAATTTAGGTCAAGAGTATATCAAACGGTCGGAGGACTTTCAACATCGTCACGCCGGACGATCAAGCAGTGCTATCGGCCCATCACACGGTCCATAAAACGCTGGGCGTCCTGAATCTCATCAAAGATGTTGAGAACCGGTACAATTTTCATGATTTCAAAAATTTCGTTCACCTTGGGACGCAGCCCTGTCAGGGCAACATGCGCCTGTCGGTCCCTCAGATGCTTTTGCGCCCAGAAGATCACACGTACCCCCGCGCTGGACACGTAATGCACGCCGCTCATATCAAAAATCAACCCCGCAACCGGCTGCTCCATGAGGCGCTGAAGACGACCCTCCAAATGCTGATGCGTTGCGGAATCCAGCGAACCTTCAAGCCGGACTTCATGTATTCCTCCGGTCAGCGGACGCGCTTCGATCTGAAGTTCCATATGTATTTATGCCCTCAAATATTTCCGGGTTAAACCAACCAGCAGAAGCGGGACCAAAAGAACGCCGCCAAGGGATTCCATCGAGGCCCAGATTCGATTAAATCCTACAGGAACCAGATCTCCATACCCCACCGTCGTAAAGGTCATGATGCTAAAGTATAACGAGGTCAGAAAATCCGGGGCAAACGTACCTCGGGGTCCCGAGAGGGAGCCGCCCATGTAGGCTACTGCCATTAGCACAATCAGAAGTAACGACAATCCCACCGTCCTTCGTGGCCGTTCACCGTGACCCCAGATCAGGCACCACAAGACGGTCTTGATCCATCGCATGAGCAGCCTAAAGCCCCCGTCCTTTCGGGCGTCTGTCTCCCCGCTCATGAGAACCGACTTCAGTCGCTTCGGATCAAACAGACACAAATACAAATACCGCCGTTCGCATTCCTTGGAAAGAAACAGACATTCCGAATGCAGAGCGGATTCGCCGTCCTTTTCAAAACTCATGGCTGAATAACGATAAAGGAGTGACGCGTAATGCAGATCCCCGCTCCCGGAGGCGCATTCGGCTGCGCTGCGGTACGCGCTGGAAGCGTTGTGGAGCCGCTTGCCGCCGGCAATGAT
>JADGBA010000084.1 GCA_015231685.1 Candidatus Omnitrophota bacterium
CGCCCCGCTTCGACAAGACCCCTCCGGGAGCGCGTATCAGCCAGCCGAGCGTACACCGATTCCGTCAGCTCTTCGATTTCATCAAGAAGCCCGGAGGAAGCCACCTGTTGCGCCCCGGCCTCATAATCACAGTAGGCCAGAAACTCTCCGTACGCCTCTGAAGAGCCTCCTTCCTGCGCACGCAAAGACAGGGCCTTTTGGCGAAGCACCTCAAGCCTCTCCCTCCCCAGCTCCGGACCGCGGTGTTTCCACCGCCCCAACAAGAAATCCTCATGGGCCCCGTCCACAACCGCCCGGCCTTCGATATTCACAATATTCATGAGCTCACGCGCCTGGGCATCCGCGCGGGAGAAATCCAGCCCCGACTCCTTCAAGCGTAATTCTTCAAGAGCAAGAAGGGCACTCGCTTCCTCCTCCGGCATCCCCAGTCGGGACGCCTCCCGGCTCAAATATTCCGCGTATTCGACGACCGGCGTCCCGCCTTGCTGATAACGATACGCCTGAGCGTCGAACACCGTCAGCGCCGGAGAAAAAACCCGCGCCTTGAGCGCCGCCAGGGATGATTTAAAAATCCCCAGGGTCTTTTCCGAACTTTCGCGGGATGAAACCACAAGACGATAAAGCTCTAAAGCGCCTTGATAGAGTCTCCGGTCCTCAACACCCCAAATCCGCATATTCAGATCCGAAACAATATCCAGATATTCCTCGCCATGAAGCTCTCCGCGCCGCAAGTACTTGAGTGCCGTCTCACGCCGTTTTTCCGCATCGGCATAGCCGCGCAAAAAACTCATAGAGCTGTCCCCGTCACCGGCTTCAACAAAGACATAACCAAGACCCTCTTCAATCGACCACAGCTCCGAGAGGGTGGCCGCCAGATTGAGCTGACCCGAGAAGTTCGTATGCGCGTCCTGAATCAAATAAATCAGGGGCGAATCAGTTGCGGCGGATTCCGGCGTGTAGATTTCGTCAATCACCGCCGCGGACGTAAAGGAAGGCGTGGCGAAGGACGGGGATTGGGTGGAGGGAGCATCCGCGCTGGCGGCGCCAATCGGAGCGGCAAGAAGCGCCTGCTCAAAGATAAATATTGCGGACAGCACCATGCCGGCCGCTCGAAGGGCCCGGCGCTTCAGGGTAGCACTATTTATACTCTGTAGAATAAGGTTGAATAATCCGGGTCTCATCAGGGCCTTTCGGGTAGCGCCACCAGATTTCAGAGCTGCTGCTCAAAAATATTAAAGGTTATCCGTGAAGTATGCCCGAGCCAGGAAGCCAGTTCAAGAGCTCCCGTGTAAACCGACAATAAACTTTCGATTCCGTGGGCCGTCGAATTCACAAAAATATATCCCCTGCCAGGTGCCCAAAACAGGTTCGCCTCCCCGAATCAACACCGTCTGATCGCACCCCACCAAAGACGACTTGATATGCGCGGGCGAATTACCCTCGCCGTGATGATATCCGCTCTCGGGCACCATGCGGCCCAGGCCATGAAGCATGTCGCGCGGCACATCGGGATCCGCGTTTTCGTTGACGGTCACCGCGGCGGTGGTGTGGGGCGTGTAGACAACACACCAACCTTCCTGAACCCCTGACTCACGCACGGCCTCACGCACCTCACGGGTGATGTCGATGAATTCTTCGGTCTTTTTGGAGCGGATACTGAAGGTCTTCATGTTAAGATACCCCTCTTGAAACCGGCATTGACAACCAAAACACCCATGACCGCGTCCAACAAACCCGTCATCGGTTTTAATTCACCGGTGCCGCTGACGCAACCGCTGGAATTCGAGATCGGCTGCGGGAAGGGCCGTTTTCTGATCGACCGCGCCGGGCACCATCCACACACGGGTTTTATCGGCATCGATATTTGGTGGCGCTTTCTCAAATTTGCCGTCAAACGCGTGGAGAATCTCGGTCTTTCCAATATTCGTTTTTATAAAGCCGAGGCGTTTGATTTTCTTCAAAACGTCCTCCCGGATCAATCGGTCAGCGTTTTTCACATCTACTTCCCTGATCCCTGGCCCAAAAAACGCCAAAAAAAGAACCGTCTTTTCTCCAAAGAATTCCTGGAGCTGGCCTCGCGCAAATCCACCGACAACGCTGTCATCCGCGTCACCACCGATCACGAGGATTATTATCTGCAAATGTGCGGGACCGTGATTGCTTCAGAAGGCCGTTGGGCCGTACAATCCAAAAGATCCGGCATCTCAAACTCCCCCGACGACACCCCCACTCATTATGAGGCCAAGTACCGTGCCGAAGGCCGCACGCTGCACTACGCAGAGTTTGTCAAACGAACCGTGAACTCGGTGCCCCCCGCCTTTGTGGACACAAAATCCACCGCGCCTTTGAGGTAATCTTCGATCAGAAGCTTCACGCTGTACGTTCCGGTCCCGCGGCCGCGGCCCTTCGTGCTGAAAGACCTCTGAAAAATCTGGCGGCTGACCTTCGGAGAAATCTTCCCGTGATTGCTGACCCGAAACACCGCCGCGTCTTTCTCCCGGGAAAAGCCGAGCGTTACGGATTGACCCCGGCGGGAGGCCTCCAGGGCGTTTTTGAGCAGGTTCACAAGCGCGCGTGACAAAAGCCGGGGGTCCGTACGAATGGCTCCGCATTCCGGGCCGGCTTGAACCCGGATGCTTCTTCCCCGGGCCGGCGGACTTTGCCGCATGTCTAAGGCGATACCTTCCAAAAATTCCGCCACGCGGAACCGGCTCCGGCACACCGCCAGGCGCCCCGATTCCGCCGCCAGAAGGTCGCGGTGGATTTCGATCGCGTCCGACACGCGGTGCGCATAACCGCACAACCGGTCGAGATGCTTCGGCTCCGCCCGGACGAGCCCGTCGCGGAGATTCTCGGCATATCCCCGGATAACGGACACATCGTTCAGGATGTCATGAAAAAACGTCCGCTCCAGCACCTCACGTCGCTTCTCATCCTGAATATCCCGCAGGGTGAACACGGTGAAACGGTTCTTCCCGATCGCGGTTGGCGACGCCCACACCCGCAAGTCCACCGCCTGACGCGCCCCGTTCTTCCCGCGGGTCGTCATCCGGCATTCCTGAACTGCGGGGCGGCCCTTTTGGGACCGTAAGATCGCCTGAACCGCGCCGCATTCCCTGCAAAACCGCGAAGTCCCGCAGCCCGCCGGACCGACACCGGCACATTCGCATCCGAAGACCTCGCCGGGTCTTTTGCCGAGAACTGCCGTAGTGCCGCGCGTGCCCGCGTAGGCAAAAAGCGCCTTGTTGCAGAAGACGATCTGCCGGTTCGTGTTGAGAATCAGCACCACATCGGGCACCGCGTTGAGCGCTTCCACGAGAAGCGCTTCACGCGCAATGCGGCTGTTCAGCGCGGCAATCTCAGCCCGCGAAGAACGCTCCGCACCCGCAAAATCCGTCGCCACGGCGGTCCTTCCCGTACGGCTCAACCGCCTATTTGGCTTTGCCTTGCCCTGCAACGGCATCCATGGCCTTCTTCACCGCTTCCGGGTCCCCGAGGTAATAGTGCTTGAGCGGCTTGAGATTGTCATCCAGCTCGTAGACGAGCGGCATGCCGGTGGGAATGTTGAGACCGACGATTTCCGCGTCGGACACATTGTCGAGATATTTGACAAGCGCCCTCAGGCTGTTGCCGTGCGCGGCGATGATGACGCGCTTGCCGGCTTTAACCTCGGGCGCGATGGTTTCGTGCCAAAGGGGCAAAAATCTCGCGACCGTATCCTTGAGGCATTCCGTCAAAGGCACAGCCCCCTCAGGAAGATTCGCATAACGCGGATCGCCGGATTGCCCGCGCGGGTCACCTGCCTCGAGAACCGGCGGAGGGGTATCATAACTTCTGCGCCAGATCTTGACCTGTTCATCGCCATACTTGGCCGCCGTTTCGGCCTTGTTCAGGCCCTGCAGAGCGCCGTAGTGGCGCTCGTTGAGGCGCCAGTCACGAATCACAGGGATCCACATGAGGTCCATACCGTCGAGCGTGATCCAGAGCGTGCGGATCGCGCGTTTCAAAACCGAAGTGAACGCCATGTCAAAGACAAACCCCTCCTTCTTCAGGGTCTCTCCCGCAGCCGCAGCCTCCTTCAGCCCCTTCTCGGACAAGTCCACGTCCGTCCATCCCGTAAAAAGGTTTTTTTGGTTCCAGATGCTTTCACCGTGACGAAGCAGTACGAGTTTATGCATGACACGTGTTCTCCTTTTATTTGTTGTAGGGCGACCTGTTCAGAGGAGAATTATATCAGACAAACGGCGGATGGTCTCATTCGAGGCCGTACACCGTCCACGCTTCAGGCGCACGGCTCAGGTAATCGAGGACGTTGCGGGTATAACGGGGATTCGACCCGACCCCTCCGGGACCGGCGTTGTAAGCGCTCACGATCCGATCGACCCGGCCGTCGAACTTCCCGCTCAAATATCGAAGGTATCTCACCACATAAGGCAGGGACACAAAAGCATGGCTCAAATTCCGCGGGTCACCCCGATATCCGAATTGTTTGGCTGTCGCGTACATGATCTGCCACGGACCATAAGAGGAAGAAATCGCCACGCGGCCCCATCGTTTTTCATCTTGAGCGAATTCGGGATTGTTCCTGAGATACCGCCGATAAAAACCCGCCTCATAGCGCGGCATCACAAACCGCCGAAGCGAAGCTTCTTGAGCGTTCAACGCCCACAATAGCCTCGTCTCAAACGCCGCGATGCTCAACATCGCCATGTTGCCTGCTTGTGCGCCAGCCACGGACACCGGATTGGCCTGAGAAACAACGGTAAGATGAAGAAGAACGAGACTCGTCAGCAGGGTTATTCTATTCTTTATTTTAATTCTTTTTACGTTTGGCATAGTTGTTTTGTTGACTTTGTTTGCTTTTATTAATTATTTTTATCTATTAGCAAGCATACCTGAGGCAGGAAATTTTTCAAGAGGGAGGAAAGAAAAATCTGACTTATTTAAAAAATCGGCCGGTAAAAAATCCGAAAAGCCCCATCACAAAGAACGACAAAGCAGTCAATTTGTAGCCGAACTCCGCCGTCACCTGGGCGAAGTCCATGCGCCCGGCTAGATTCTCGGAAGCAAAGGCCATGCCCATGCCTATCACAAGGCAGAAGCAGCCGGCGGTCTTCAGAGGAAAACCGCTTTTATCAGCACCCCAGAACGCCAGAAGCCCCAGAAGAAGTGCGGCCAAAGGGAACAGATACACATAGCAGGCGTTCCGGGAGTCCTCCGCCCCGAAACGCACAAAATCAACCACATCGCGCCGCCAACTCTCACGGCGGAACTCCCCCAGACTCGCCGCTTCATTTCCGGTAAGGTGCACAGTGGCTTTCATCCCGGTCAGAGCCGCCGCCGTCTGCGTGAGGGCCCTCGAAAGATCCGTGATCAAAAAAAACTTCCGGGCATCTTCCGTCCGGCTCTGGGGGCTCCGCAGGTACTGGGCCACGTTCACCTCAATTTTGACCCATGGCAAAAAAAACGCCAAAACCACCGTCACCACAAAAACCAGCGCCAAAAGCCGGCTCAACCGCCGTTGAAACGACCTCACCTCCCGAGAACGCACAAATAACACCACACCCCCCACCCTTTTGCCCCCATTATACCTGCGCGCGCAACGAAGCACAGAAGTGGGACACACATACGAATTGACTCAAGTTAAAGGTAACCTGAAAAGTGTGAAAAGTGGGACAGTCCCAAAATACCCCT
>JADGBA010000085.1 GCA_015231685.1 Candidatus Omnitrophota bacterium
TCACCGTCGTCAATATGGCGATCGTGCCCGCCCACTGAAAAATCTTGAGCATGGTTTTGAGCCGCAGAACCTGTTCGCTTTCCCGAATCACCTCCTCACGGCTGAGGAGTTTTTCAAGCTGGGCAATGCCGATTTTGAGAAGCACAAAGAAGAGCAGTCCGCCGAGAATCACCAGGAGCACGGCAATGCCGCGCGCAAGGAGTCCCCGCTTCAGAGACTGGTCCTTTTTGATCCCCAAAAGCTCGGCCCGAAGCGCATCAATTCGCGCCTGATTGGCCTCGATCATCTGCTGAGCAAGACCGGCCTTGCTCTCCGCGAGGCTCGACTGCGCCTTCTTGGATTCCGCTTCCTTCTTGAGCCGTTCGGCATCCTCCGCAAGCTGGCGTGCCTTGGCGGCGGCATCCGCGTCTCTGTTGTCAACAGCTTCCTTCTTGAGGATTTCGGATTCTTTCTGGGCGACCTCAGCCGCCTGCTCCTTCAGCCGGGCTTCCTTGTCCAGTTTCTGTTTTTCGAGAAGCGCCTTCTCGGCCTCCATCATGGCCTTTTCGGTTTCCAGCTTGGTGTCCTGAATGACCTGAAGGGTTTCCTGCTTCTTTTCTTTGACGGTTTTATCCGCCGAAGCCGCAGCATCCGCCGCAACGGCCTGCTTCTCTTCGGTTGCCGGAACGTCTGCGGCAGGTGCACTCGAAGGCCCGAAGTTCTGATTCCGGGCGGTCGCATCTGTGCCGGAATCTGCCCGAAGCGTCCCGCCGGCGAAGAACAAGGCCACCACAATCACAGTCAGTGCAAAACGTCTCATATTCAAGGTATGTTTACCCCTCTATTACCATCGCTTCTTTACACAGTATAGGATTAAGCATTATAGCGCTACTGATTTTTGTTTTGGAAGGGTTATTGTTTTTTCCGCCCTTCCCCCGCGGTATAATGTCGCACCATGCAACGACTTAAAAACATCTCAGCTGCCCTGCGAGGACATCTCTTGCAGCTGGCCATGTTCGCCGCGGGACTGGCCCTCCTGGGCTGGGTATTCAGCTGGGTTCACCTGAGCAACCTTCGCGCGGCCTTGACGGATCTGGGGCCCTGGGCGTGGGCATTACCGTCGGTCTATCTTTTCATGACGGTATGGGACATCTGGGGCTGGCGCATTATTTTTGAAGAGCAGGATCGCGGGCTCATGCGATTCAAAAGCCTCTTCCTTATTCACACCGCGTGCCAGGCAGTCAACAACATCACCCCGTTTGTGGATGTTGGCGGAGAATTCCTGAAAATGCGCCTCGTCTCACGCCGCTTCGGCCTCCCCAACGAACGCGTGCTCTCGAGCATCCTCATCCAGCGAACCATGCTCTTTGTGTCGGAGAATTTCTTCTGGGCGCTGGGTCTGGTTCCCGTATTTTTTGTGTGGGATGTCTCAGGCCGTCTCAGGATGATTCTTCTCGCCGGCGCCGCTTTGTTTACGGCGATGGGCGCGGCACTCCTGTGGGTCCAGACGAAGGGCATCTTCATGACCCTTCTCGGGGGCTTCCGCATCATCGGAATCGATCCGGAATTCATCCGTAAAACGGGAACCACCCTGGCCGGAACGGATGAAGCGATACGCGCGTTCTACACCGCCCGGGGCCGCCGCTGGATCGCCTCATTGGCGCTTCACTTTTTGGGATGGGTCTCCGGGGGTCTTGAGGTGTACTGGATTTTTCGTCTCCTCGGACACCCCATCGGCATGGCCGAAGCTGTCACGATCGAGGCCCTCATCCAACTCATCCGCACGGTCAGCTTCTACGTCCCGGGCAATCTCGGTGTTCAGGAAGGCGCGCTCGCGCTTTTGGCCCAGTGGATGGGCCTGCACCCTTCGGCCGGCGTCATGGTGAGTCTGCTCAAGCGTTACCGCCACCTGACATGGACCCTGATCGGGTTCGGTATATGGTTTATGATAGAATTGAGATTCAAATTTTCAGGATCCCGAACACATGAACAAATCGACGCTGTTTAGAAAACTCCTCAAAACCCGCCGTCCGGTGCTTCTTTCCGGAGCTCATGACGCGCTGAGCGCCAAGCTCACCGAGGAGGCCGGATTCGATGCGGTGTGGGTGTCGAGCTTCGGTGTTTCGGCCGCGATGCGCCTCATGCCCGACGCTAATGTGCTCACGATGACCGAGATGCTGGAAACTGCCAAAGGCATCAACGACGCCGTCGGCATTCCGGTCATCGCCGACTGCGACAACGGTTATGGCAACGTCCATAACATTATCCGCATGGTGCGTGAATACGAACGCGCGGGCATCGCCGGGGTATCCATCGAAGACAACCCCTTTCCCAAGAAATGCAGCCTGTATCCGGGAGAACGTCCCGACCTCGTGGATGCGGACGAGATGGCCGGACGCATCCATGCGGCCAAGCAGACCCAGAGTCACCGTGATTTCTTTGTGATCGCGCGCACAGAGGCGCTGATCGCGGGATTGGGGATGGACGAGGCGATGAACAAAGCCCTCAAGTACGAGGCGGCCGGTGCCGATGCGATCCTCATCCACTCGCGCCAGAAGTCGCCTGCAGAAATCCGGGAATTCTGCCGCCGGTGGAAATCCGCGGGACGCGTTCCTCTGGTCGCCGTGCCCACCAAGTACCCCGGCATCACCTCCAAGGAACTTTATCGTACCGGAATCCGTGTCGTCATTTTCGCGAAT
The DNA here is from genome assembly GCA_015231685.1 of Candidatus Omnitrophota bacterium. Taxonomy (GTDB): domain Bacteria; phylum Omnitrophota; class Gorgyraeia; order 2-02-FULL-51-18; family JAGOUK01; genus JADGBA01. The sequence continues at coordinate 2,679 of JADGBA010000085.1, forward strand.
CAGGCGCTCCGAGCCTCGGTATCGGCCATGCAAAAGACACTGAAGACCATGAAGGATGCCGATTCCGTGCAGGCCGCGGAGTCCTCCATCGCCCCGCTCTCAGAAATTTTCCGCCTCGTCGGCCAGCCTCAGCTCGAAGCCAACGAAAAACGTTATCTCGAGGGATTCAAGTCCAAACGCGGCGCGATCATCGTCGCCGCGGGATTTGAGAAGGAACTGTGGCCCCTTAATGAGGGCTGTCCCAAGACCCTGCTCCCCGTTGGCGGCAAATCCATTCTGGAGCGTCAGGTTCACGCCTTGAACCGCTGCGGAATCACCGATATCGCGGTGGTGGGCGGCCACCATGCCGAGAAGATCCGCCTCCCCGGCGTCACAACCATCACGAATCCCCGCTACCGCAAAGGCGGGATGCTCCATTCCCTGTTTTGTGCCCGCGAACGGATGGACCGGGAGTTTGTGTTCGTCTACGGCGATGTGCTTTTTGATGATTACATTCTCTCGAAACTTCTCAAATCAAAGAAGGACATCACCCTCGCCGTGGACCGCTTCCCGAACCGCAGTGCTGGGAGCGCCGCCAACCGGGACTGGGTCACCCTGGATTCGGTTCGTTCGAACGCCCCCCCGGCCATCGGCGCCCTGGAACGAGTCGCCTCCATCGGCCGGCACATCGATCCGTCGAAAGCAGACGGAGAGTTCATCGGTCTTGCTTCGTTTTCGGATCGGGGGGCCCGGACCCTTAGAGACACGTACCGGCGTCTCACGAGCCGCCCTTCACCCAAAACCTCCCGCGGCGCCCGGAATTTCCAAAACGCTGAATTCACGGACCTGGCGCAGGAACTCATTCGCCGCAGACAAAACGTCCACAGCCTCAATATTCGCGGCGGTTGGATTGATATTGATTCGTTCGAGGATTACCGGAAGGCCTGGAAGCGCTTCAGCTCTCACGCCCCGGCGTGATCGGCAAGATAAGCGTTGATTCGTTCGAGGTCCTTAGCGAAGTCCATCTCCGTCCAAAAGGTTCCCGCCACACTCTCAAGATTCAGGCGTGATTTTTTCATGAGAACGGCAAGACTCTCTTCGTATTCGCAGTCCCAGACATTGCGGCGATAAAAATCTTCGAGAATTCCCTTGAGCCTGACCGCATCAGTGCGGCTGAGGCGCAGGATGCCCGTGGCCTCGCCCTCCGACTTAAAGCGCGGATCGGGTTTTTTGGAAATGCCGCTCAGCCTGCCGTTTGTGGAGCCCAGCATCATCTCTTCCCCTCCGGAAACGGACCCCGGATCCGCCAAAAACGCACTCGCGTGTTTCGATCCCACAAGACGCCCCAGCGCCTCCGTCTCGAAGAACACATCCGCGTCCATAATCAGAACGCTGCGGTCCAGATACTTTCGGGCGCTTCTCAAAGAAAGAATACTTCCCCGCCGGTATACCGGGTTCAAAACCGTCTTGACCCGGAGCCCGGCGGCGTATTTGCTGATGGCCGCCTCAACCTGAGACGACTCAAAGCCGGTCACCACCACCACATCCCGGATGCCGATTTGCCGGAAAGCCTCAAAATATCTTTCAAGAAGGGGCTTCCGGTCTGGGCCGATCGGAACAAGGCATTTGGGTGTGTGCCGCATCCCGAGCCTGCGCCCGGCCCCGGCAGCCAGAAGGATCGCGCGTGGCCGGGGCTTCGAACGCTCGCGGCGGAGCACCTCCCGGAACGCGGTAAGAAACCGTTGAATCGCTGCCTCATCGGTTTCGCCGAGATTTGAAATACGAAAAATCTTTGAGGCCAGGCGCGACTGTCCCGCGTAAATAATGAATCCTCTTTGTTTGAGTCCGTCGTGCAGCGCACGATAGCTCGCCCCGTCCGGAAGCCACATGGCGTGGAGCACGTGCGACCTCATGCGGGCCGGCACCACGAACCGGCATCCCGCTGCGGTCAGCCCTTGCTCCAGAACCCGGCTGCGCCGCTGGTATGACCGAACGCGGGATTCGAGCCCCTGAAGCTTCAGCTCCGACAAAGCTTCATGCAGCGCATAAAAAAGCTGCACCGCGGGCGTGAAGGACACGTCCCCCATCCTTTGCTTGGCGAGGGCGCCTCCCAAATCCAGATACACCGAACGTGGCCGCTTTCTCAAAGGCACGCCGCCGGAGACAAGCACAAAGGATACCCCCGGATAGCCATGCAAACACTTGCCCGAAGTGCCGGCCACGAGCGACGCGCCAAGTACCTTGAAGTCCAGCCGCTCCCCGCCGAGCGAACTCACCGCATCCAGAAGCAGGGTCTTCCCGAGACGGCGTGCGATCCGCGCCACCATGGGAAGCGGATTCAGAATCCCGGTCGAGGTCTCATGGTGCACCATCGCCAGTGCGCAAATCGACGGATCACGCCTGAGTTCACGCTCAATTTCGGCAAACTCAAAAAAGCGGTCTGAGCCGGTCGTGAGCACGCTATGCCGGACGCCCGCGGTCTCGAGAATCCGGGCCATCCGTTCACCATATACCCCGTTGGAAAGAACGAGAACGCTCCCCCGCCCCGGATCAAAAGAAACCAGCATCGATTCGACGGCCGCAGTACCCGATCCCGTCAAAAAGGCCGCTTCATGCGTCCGCGCGGCGCCGAGCACCTTCGGAAGCTCCCGCCTCAAATCATCCAGAAGATCAAAAAATTCCTCTTCCCGATGACAGATATCCGGCCCCCCGAGTGAGCGCCGCACCCGGGACGTCACATTGACCGGCCCCGGATTCATCAGCACCCATTTCTTCACTTGAGAACGCTTGGCCATCAAAGACTCCTCATAAAATCACGCGCCACCGCCTCAGGCTCGCGCCGGATACGCCCCGCGGGCTCCCCGGCGTCCGCTTTAATCTTCACCAAAACAAAGCCCGGCCCCGGCCCCCGCAGACCCTTCCTCAGTGCGGTTTCGAGAGTCTTAGGGGTAGAAACCATCACCG
>JADGBA010000086.1 GCA_015231685.1 Candidatus Omnitrophota bacterium
AGATGCTGAATTTTGAAACCGGACGGCTGGAATATCCGCCGTTCAACTCCGGGGAAAGAGACGAACCCCCCTACGGAACCGAACGTTATGATGAAAATCATTAAAGCTCTCTTGTGGGTGACACTTGCCGTGTTTGTGGCGGTCGTGGTGTATTCCTGGTCCATCTGGCCTGCCACGACAGTGATGAACGTGGATATGATCCAGTGGCGCCTTGACGCGGCCAATCCTTCGAAGGCTCCCGAGGACGAATGGCAGGAGCGCGGCGCGTATCTTCTGAAGATTTCCGGTTGCGGGATGTGCCATACACCCTATTACTGGTTCGGTCCCGGCGGCAAGCCTTTCTCGGGCGGCATGCGGGTGCGATGGGACAACAAGCTCGGGGAGCGGATGACGCTGAATTTGACACCGGACCCCGAGACCGGTATCGGGAACTGGTCCGAGCGGGATTTCATTGTCGCGATGAAATCGGGGATTTACCCGGACGGGGCGGTCGCGCACTGGCAGGCGATGCCGTGGGATATGCACGGCAACTGGTCGCTTGATGATTTGCGGGCCATGTACCGTTACCTGATGAGCCTGGACCCTGTTCGGCGCAAAGAGGCGACCCCGATTGAAGGGCCTTTGCCGGAAGCGGACACGTTCTACTTCGGGATATAAGCAAAAAAATATTTTCTTGCTACTTTTTGTCAATTTTTGATAAAATTAACTTCGTTTTAGTAAAGGAAATCATATGCCTAGAGGAATCGATATTTCCATATCCAAAAAGGGGGACAGGGATTATGCTCTGTCCGTCGTTGGACGTATTGACTCCGAAACCTATCTGGAATTTGAAAAAACCGTCGCTCCGGTCCTCGAAGCTAACCCGTCAAAGGTCCTCGTGGATTTGGCACAGTGCCACTATATCTCGAGCGCCGGGATCCGGGTGCTCTTCGATTTGAGAAAACAGATCATCACGAAGCGCGGCGTTCTTTCTTTTTGTAATCTGCAACCGCAAATCCGCAAGATTTTTGAAATCATCAAGGCCTTGCCGCTGGAATGCGTGTTCTCCAACGAAGCCGAAGCCGACGCCTACCTCGACCGAATGATCGCCGAAGACACCCCGAACGAATCGTAACCGGGGACAGTTCCCTAATTAATTCTTATCAATATTTTCAACGGGCGAAGTGTAATAATTACTTAAAATTAATTAGGGAACTGTCCCCGGTTAAGCGTTCCATGGGGAGGCCGATGATGTTGGTGGGGGAGCCTTGGATGCGTTGGACCAGGGCGCGGCCTTGTTTCTGATAGCCGTAGCCGCCGGCTTTGTCGCGGTATTCGCCGGTGTCTAGATAGTCTTCGATTTCGCCGGCCGTGAGGCGGCGGAATGTCACCTTCGATGCCACCACCCAGTACTTGAGAATTCCCGCGGCACGGTCTTCGAGCGCGACGCCGGTCCAGACGATGTGGGTGTTTCCGGAGAAAGCTTTTAAGATGCGGCGCGCGTGGGCGCGGTCGAGCGGCTTGCCGATGATGCGGCGTTTGAATTCGATGACGGTGTCAGCGCCGAGAACAAGCGCGCGGCACGGCGCGGCGGCGGCGCGGCATTTGCCGACTGCGTTACGCACGGCGGTTTCCGCGACGGGGATGCCGCTAGGATGGGTCTCCTTGTAGGAGGACCGAACGGTGCGGAAGGGGATGCCTGCCTGTTTGAGGAGGTCCCGCCGCCGGGGTGAGCGGGAGGCCAGATAAAGCATCAGACGCCCATATCAGCCGCGAGCGACTCCGCTTCGCCGACAAGATTCGCCAGAAGCTTGAGGCCTGTCTGCCAGAACCCGGGATCGCGAAGCTCCAGCCCCATGATCCGTGCGAGTTCTTCCGGTTTTTTGGAACCGCCGGCAGAAAGCATCTCAAGATACGCGGGAACGAACCCCGCGGGATTCTCCTTGTACTTCTGATACAGCGCCAGAACGAAGAGCTGGGCGAAGGAATACGCGTAGCAGTAAAACGGTGTGTGTATGAAATGCGGAATGTACTTCCAGCTGTGGCGGTAATTCTCTGTGAGTTCGGCGCTTTGTCCGTAGAGCTCGGTATTGGACGTGATCCAAAATCCGTTCAGGGCTTCTTCGGAGAGCTCCCCGTTTTTGAGGCCGGCCTCATGGGATTTGAGTTCAAAATCCGTCAGCGCGATTTGCCGGAACACCGTCGCGAACTGATCATCGATCTGATTCATGATGAGTCCCAGGCGCCGCCGGGGCTCCTTGAGGGTTGAGAGAAGTTTTTCTGTCGTCAGAATTTCGCCGAACACCGACGCAGTCTCCGCCATCGTGAGCGGCGCGTCAGCCTCAAGGATTCCGGCCTGACGCGCGAGGTATTGATGAATACCGTGGCCGAGTTCGTGCGCGACGGTGCCGACATCGCGGATATTGCCCGCGAAGTTGACGAGAATCGAGGGATGACAATCGGGCGTGGTGGCGCAGGAGAATCCGCCGCTTTGTTTGGCGGGCCGCATCTCGGCATCGATCCACCGGCGCTCAAAAAACATCCCGGCGATGCGCGCAGATTCTTCCGAGAATGCCCCGTAGGCCTCGAGCGTGATGCGTTTGCAATCATCAAAGGAATAAACCTGTTCGTCCTTCTCCAAGGGAGCGCTGCGGTCGTAATCCCGGAGAACGTCGAGCTTCAAGAGCCGTTGCTTCAGATCATAATATCGCGACGCAAGCGGGTATCCGGCTTTAACGCTGCGGATGAGGCCCATGACGGTTTCGCGGTCGGTCTCATTGTCGAGATTGCGCGCGTCCATCGGGTGCTCGTAAGAGCGAAGTTTCATCACGGCGCGGTGGTCGGCTAGAATCATGTTGTAGATGAACACGATCACCCGTGTGTTCGCTTTCATGCCATCGGCGAGACTCCCCGCGGCCGCGCGCCGCTTGTCGCGGTCGGGACTGTGGAGGAGGGCGAGGACTTCGGATTCGGTCTTGGCGGTTTCCTTGCCGTTCTCGATGAGTTTGAACGAGATGTTGTTGACGATTTCGTCAAAGAGACGGCTGAACGCCGCGCCGGAGGTGTTGGCCTTGACCGAAAGAATCTTTTCCTCCGCTTCGCTCAATGTGAACGGAGCAAATTTGCGTACGCTCTCGAGATAGTGCGCGTCGCCGGCAAGTTGAGGATTTTGGACCAAACGCCGGACTCCCTCCTTGTCCGCGCGGCACCAAAGCACATGCCAGAAGATGAGATGTTGCTCGATGTCCGTGACGCGGTCGCGGATTTTTTGCAAAAACGCACCGCGGGCGGGTTCATCGGTTTTCTCGGCAAAACGCAGGTGCGAGAAAACCACCACCCGGGTCAGGGGCTCCACGATGGCCTTGTACTCCCGGAGAAGCGACGCGAGGGTTTCGGGCGCAGTGTTTGTATCCGCCCCGGATGAGCTCAGCGCTTCCAGGGGAGGGCGGTAGGATGTCTCAAAACGGATGGCGGCTTCCTCGGCGGATTTGAGGTCCTCAGCGATTCGGGGGTCGTCGGGAGACGCGTATAAATCGGACAAATCCCAAGAGATGCCTGCAGCGGTCTGATTGGCCAATGGATTCCTTTCCGGCGAAGCCTTGATTTGTCACACTATACCAAAAAGACCCCCCAAAAAGTACCCGGACAACCCCGCGGCCGGATTGGGGACATGAGATAAAGAATATTGGCCCAAATCTGGAAAAGCAGCCTTAGGTTAGGCATACTTCCTTAATACAAATAATAAGATATGTAAATATAATAGGAATCTCTCTTGTCCAAAAGATTCTCCCCAAAAATCAGACTGATTGCTCTGGTGACGGCCTTGCTTTTTTGTGTGCAAGATGCGGCGGTTGCGGCGCCGGGAGTCCTGCGGTCCGCCGGGGCTTCGAATCATGTGATCACAGCCCCGGCCATCCCGGATTCAATCGCGCTCATAGATGAGATCTATTCCTCTCCGGATGCAGACAAACCGGTCATCTATCTGGTTCAGGATGCCCACGCGAACGCGTCCGGTCAGATCAATCTTGCCCGAACGCTTGAGTATCTGTTCACCGAAGAGAGTTCGATACGCTACGTCTTTACTGAAGCCGGTCAACGGGACAACTCCCTGAAGTTTGTACGCAAGTACGGGTCTCGCGCCCTGAGGAATCGCGAGGGCCTGCGGCTTCTCAGAAAAGGGCATCTTCACGGGGAAGAGTATCTCAACATCATATCGGACAAGGATTTTGTGATCTGGGGCGTCGAGGACATGGGCCTTTACCAAAGCGCCGCATCATCTTACGGCGAGATCATGGACAAAAGGGAGCCCTACCTTGATTATCTAAAAATCCTCGATTCGACGGCCGACCTCCTCAAGGCCAGGACATACAATCCCGAACTCCTGGATTTTGATGCGGTCTATCAACGTTCTTTGGAACCCGGCGGGTCGCTTGCGGAGTATGTGGGGTATTTGCTGGGATCCGCACGCAGGCACCGGATTGATCATGAAGAATTTGTGCATCTGGCACAGTGGACCGATCTTTTGCGGATGGAGGAGCGGATTGACTTTGAGAAGGCCAACCAGGAAGCGGCAGCGGCGTTCGAGCTTCTGCCCGATCCGGGAGATTCGAGTTTTGCATCCGCGTCCGCTGAAGATGGCGTTGTGTCCAAAGTAAACACGCATGGCTTTGATGCGCCGCAGGCACGCTTCCTGGCGCTTAAAGAGCGTCTGGGGGATTTGTCCGAATATCCGAATCTGAAGCTTTATGACGCCTATATGAATCATGTGAAGAACCTATCGTTTAAAGACGTTCTTCGTGAGAAGGCCCGGCTTGAGGAAAGGGTGTTGATGGATCTGGCGCGGACCGATGAAGAAAAGCGCCTTCTCGAGTGCAGCCGCCAGATCGCAATTCTCTCGAGCATGATCGGGATGCGCATGAATCCCGATGAGTTCGAAGCATACCTCCGTGAGAAAGGGCGCATTTCACTTCTGGCGATCAGCGGATTTTTGAACAGACGTATTATGGATCTGGACAAGTACTATGAGAAAGCAGTTTTCTTAAAAACGGGATTTGACGAGGTGTTGAGAAGCGCCGAATCCTTTTACCGGTTGACCTATTTGAGGGATCGACATTATGTAAAAGAAATTCTCGGGAAAATGCAAGATGCCAAACAGAGCGCGGCGGTTCTCATCACGGGAGGGTTTCACACTCCGCATTTGAAGGGGCTTCTCAAATCCAAGGGAGTTTCCTTCGTTGTGCTCAGTCCGCAGGTGACCCACGAAACCAACTGGATTGTTTATGAGAGGCTATTGGCAAGCCAGATCGATGCCGGGAAAACCAACAAGTCAAAGAGCGGCCAACAAAAGGAGGCGCCCGGATCGTTGCGCTTGCTGGCGCATTATTATGATGAAGAGACCATGTTCGATCTTTTGGATTCGCTTGGAGCCAATCAAGTTCAAATCAAAACCGAAATACATTCATTGAGCCCTCTGAACGGCCAGGAGCAAGAATTATCGAGTGTAATGGCTGGAAGCCGCGTGTCCGGGAATGAAGAGGATGGTGTGGATGAGTTTGGCCGATTGATCGGTGAACTGATCGAAGAAGTCGATCAAATGGCCGCCCAGGCTCCTC
>JADGBA010000087.1 GCA_015231685.1 Candidatus Omnitrophota bacterium
GGGCATCTTTGAGTTCATCCGTCAGATGCACGAGACGGGTCACGCCATTTGCGCGGCCCACGTCCCGCCAGGCCGTATGGTCCATCGTGAGCTCAAACTCCCCCTCGATGCGTTGGATCGTCTGAAGCGCTTGAGTCATCCGGTATCTCGGACGCTTCGCGAACGACCTCCGGTGGCCCAGAATCTCATGCACCACCGTCCGCATCATCTCGTGTCTGTTGAATTCCATCATATCTCCCTGAGGCAAAAGCCGCATGGAGTCCGGCTGCTCCTCAAACATCGACACATCTATCCCTCCTCCGACAACCGAATCCATCTTGCCCTGAAACCCGAAGACATTCTCTGCGGTCTCGGTCACCTCAAAACCGATGGGACCATACGTTTCCCACAAAAGCGGCGCCGGAATGGCCCCAAAAACTTGGTTGAGAGCGTCCAGATACGGACCGAATTTGTTGGCCAGAATTTCAGGATTGGCGATCTCGCGGCTGATCACAAGCAGGATATTATGCCGGCGCGCCTGCACGATGTAGGGCATAAGCGCCGGATTGGCAAGATTTAAGAGCGCGTACCTCATCTTTTCCGGATCACGAATGTAGCGTCGAATATAGTACACAATCTCACCCATGAGCTCCGGGTGCGTCGGAAACCGCGCCGGGGTAAAAAGTTTGTCCAGATCCACAAGCCCCGCGTCATCAAACGGGACCTCCTGCCAATCAGTCCCAACCGGCAGCGGGGCGAACGGAGCCTTGATCACCGATGAATCGCGTTTCCTGGGCGGTCGGCTCCCCCTGTGCGAGATCCTGTTCCTTCCGAAGTCCCGAAGCGTGACAGCATCTTCCGTCACCACGATGTCGGCCTGATGACGGCTCACGCTGGGATATTTGAAACCCACCTGCAAATGACGCTCAATCGCTCTTCCCACCGTATAGGTCTCACCCTTGGCCAGAGGAACCGGATCCATTGTGCTCCCATCATTATTGTCGCGAAGTTGCGCGTATTTGATCCCGCCGGGGCCGCTGAAGATCACAAGCTGCAAACCTGCGTACGGCAAATCAAAAATCTGGTCATCCGGGCCAAGGGCCCCGCGCTTTTCCCCGCGTTCAAAAAAAACGGGCATCTCCCCCATCGCCGGACCCGGCACGGCGGACGACATCGACGAATCCATGGCGGAGCGTGAACCCGCGGCGGCTCCCGAGGCATTCTCGGTCACAGGCTCATAATTGACGTGTGCGGAGAATTTGCGAAGCGAGCGGTAGGGGTTCTTCGCGTATGCCGGATGCCCCTCATCCACAAGATTAATCCCGCCCCAAAGATGAGTGATGTTCTTAATCAAAAACTGGATCTGCAAATCGACCGAAAAGGGCACTTCACCGAGCTCGCCGAAGAGCGCCTCGATGTTCCGCTCGGGATCATTCAACAAATCAGACAAACGCTGCGCGTCCACAAAGAATGCCAGCACAATTTTGAGATAATCCCCCCACTCCGGGCTCACGACCACCTCCGACATCGCGAGCAATTTGTCATCAAGCTCGTCATCCGGCACGTTATCGTCGGTCACATAGCCGCGTTTACGCTCAGGTTCACCCAAGATTTCATTGATCTTCTCCCGGGCCATGGCTTGTAAGGGGACAGGCAGGTTCCCGTATTTGCCCGCGGCGCGGGTTTTTTTCATTCCCATTCCGGTCCGAGGGGAGTCCCAGTCAATGTCGAGGCACAACTGCACGAAATACAACAGCGACAGGAAGCTCTCGCGTCGGGCGGGATCCAGCGACCACTGCCCCGTCTCATCGGCCGCGCCGAACATCTCGTGAACCGTTCTAAAACGTTCGTGCTTCATATGCGACTCTTTGGTCTGCAATACAACCTTCAGGGCATTCGTGTCGTGGAGATCCGGTTCCATCGACACCGAGAACCGCGTCGGAACGATACTCGGGGTTTCCCATGACGCGAGCCTCTGAAGCTCATTAATGCGCGCCAGCGTTGCCCTGAAATCCTTCTCGGCTCCCGTCGGTTCACCGCCAAAATTCCACTCCAAATCGGGTATGTTTCTGGTCGCATACTCCCCAAAATCGACATGATCCGCATTCTCGGCAAGTTTATGAAGCATCAGGGCCGCGTCATCCGTCCAAACAACCCGCGTCGATGACTCAAATTCTTCGTCTTTATCTCTTGTATCAATATCGACATCATATCGAGCCCGGATCTCATCGCGCACCTGCGCGAAGACAGAGTCTTGAAGCGTCTGCAATTCTCCGAGGACAAAAGCGGCCCCGGGATATCGGCTCGCGATGATCTCCATGATCTCTTTATCGGGCGCCTCAAAATATCGCAAATTCATCTTTTTTTGGGATGACACCGCCGCGCCGATAAGCGAAACGAACCTGTCCACATACGACCGCCTCATCGCATCGATGCGCTCCGCCAGCTCCGCCGCAGTCTGCGGCTGGTCCCGGTCATTCCATTTTTGAACGAAAACGTTGATCACCGGATCGTGCGCTATATGCAAACTAACGCCAATTTCGGTATCTTCTATGTCAGAAATCACCTGCGCTACCCTGGTCTGGTTCTCATGCCTGGTGTCGCTTGAACGGTCCCCGATCCCGTGGGTCACAAAACTGACGTGTTTAAAGCCCATCTCTCCGAGGGCCACGCGGATGACATCGGCCATCGACGCGTTGATGACGGCATCATGATAATGGGCGGGGTCGCTTTCAAAATAGGGGATAAAACCCTTGGCTTTTTTTCCGGCCAGACGCAATATCTTGACGGCCACCGGGAACGGCATGTGCCGCACCCCTCCCTTGGGGCGCCCGACACCGCAAATGGAGCATTGATTGGTGCACCCGCGCATGAGAACCACCTACATATAATGCTCATACCCCAGACGAACAATCACATCCTCCTGCTCCGGCGTCAAATCGGGTCCCCTGAAGAGATCGTCATTAGGCCGGTTCACCGTCGGTATCTTCGGAAGGAGTCGCTTTAAAGCCGCCGCATCCGCTTCACTGATCCCCTGTGCGGCCCGGCGGGATGCCAGGGAATCAACCTCCGATTTTTGGCTCAGCCCCTCCCCGTTCAGATACGGGGCATAACCGGCAAATATCCCCGCTGCCGTTTGAAGGATTTCTGCCGCATGCGCCTGAAGATACGCATCATCCTTCATGGCGTCATCCACGACCTGCGCGAAGGCCCGTCCGGTTTGGATCCGTGCCGGGTCGATCATGCCCTGGTTGACGACTTCAACGATGGGTAGAGAATTCGAAGCATTCGCGTCAGAGACGTTGGGCGGTCTTTGGGACACTCCGTCCTCAATCGCATCGATCATGCGGGCAGTCATGACGCCCTCGCGGTCGATTGCGCCGCGCACGAGTTCCGACATGCCCTTGAGCCGCGATCCGGCCGTGGCCCCGTCCTCAGCAAACCCCCCTTGCCGTAAACCGCGGGGAAGACGCGCCGAAGGAACCTCGCCCTGCTCAGATTCAGCCTTATTAGAAACCGCAAAACGCGTCTTCAGATCCCTGAGAGGCGACAAGAGCAGGCGCTCGTATTGATCGTGATCCGTCTCACCGGTCACAACAGGTGTCACCACAATGTACGATGAACCTTCGTCCCGAAGAAGACGTGTCAGGTGTTCGGTATGATATCCGCCCGCGATGAGCACCGCGGCATTTTCACCGGTGTCGTTCATGATGCGCCCGGCATTTTCGACAAACGCCTCGTCGCGCCGGTCAACCAATTCATAAAAACGATTCAAGTCCGGCGCCGCCGCGTCAAGGCAATCCCGGTACGGCACCATGCTCTCGACCAGACCCGCCGCATACAGTTGCTGATTGAGAAACGCAAGCCACGACTCGGTCCCAAAATCGGGTTTGTTCAGCTCATAGAGCGCAAAATCCTTGGAACTCATCTTGAGGCGATAGGCTTTCTCGAGCAGGCCCAAAAACCGGTCAATCGCCCAGATCTTCTTTGCATCGTCATCCGGGAGCGTCTGCTGAAACACCCGGTCCTCAAGCAGCTCGATTTCGTGGTACAGCGCATCAAGCTCAATGCGGGCAAACTCGCCAAGATAGGCCTGATAAGCCGCCAGACCCGCATATGCCCCCGGGTCCAAACCCGCTTCACCCGCAGTCTTCATCAGTCCCGCACGGAGCGTATACTGCGCAATCTGTGAATGACGCGTTTCTTGCTGTTGCGCGATATAGTTCTTCGCCCGGTCCGCATACCCTCTTTTTTTGAGGACGCCCAACAGCTCGTGCTGTTCCTGATTCACCGCCTCAAAATCCAGCTCCTCTTCACGGGTGTTGAGTGTTCTGAATTTCTCGACTTCCCCGAATTCATCAAGCGCCACACCTGCTGATTGGGCAAGCTCAAGAAGCGCCTCAACCCGCGCCTTCATCGCGGCGCCCGCCTCCGCTTCCCCGTCTTTGTTTGTGCTTTCGTAAGCGAGAAGCGGTTTGGGATAAATCCGTTCTTTGAGCCTTCCTGCCGCCTGGCGCGCCCCGTGCAGGTAACGCAAAATTTCCGCGCGCCGCTCCACCAAAGCCGCATACGCCTCCAGGCTACGGGCGTAGAGTTCCTGGTACTCGATCCCGCGGATGCTCATATCGTGATCGCTCGTCAAATTCAGGTATTCCTCGCCCGATATGATGCCTTCGAACAGAAGCTTCCGGGCCATGCTTGGCCGTTCACCGGCGGGCACCACGGACTTGACCTCATCAAGCGTGACGTCACGCGAGCTGCCCTCCACAAGCACCAGCTTCAAACCGTAAGCAGTCATCAGATAATCAAGAGTCGCGGCAAGGTTGGTCTGCCCGCTCAAGTTCGCATGCGCGTCCTGGATATGGACAAAAAACCTTCCGTTATTGCCCTCATGCACGGATTTAAGCATCACGTTCTCAAGAGGCAATGTCACAGAGGCGGGGTCGCGCGCGAAGTCAGCAAGGCGCGCCGATGCCGACGAAGCGCTCAGCTTCGCTCCAGCCGCAGCATGCGCTGCAGCTCCAGAAGCCGCGCCCTGGGCATCCAGAGCGCAGAAGGCGCATAACACTATATAAGCCATTAGCTTATGATGTGATTTTCTTTGGAAGATTCGTCTCATTAAGCCGATCCCGCGCAAGAACCTTGTGAATTCATATTAATATTAACTATCAATTCCTATATAAAATTTACACTATTATCAATATATATCAATAGTGTGCCGTTGATAACTTATGCCGAGATATCAGAGGTCTGCCTGACAAGATTCTGAAGATAAAGAACCACGTCGAGGTACGCCCGAAGCTTCATCGGAAGGACTTCATAAGGCTGATAATCGGTGTTCGGATCATAGGATTCGAGCTTTGCGAGAGCCTCTGCGTCCAGCGGCAGCTTTCCTCCGGTGAGAGAACCAAAGAGCCTTTCAAAGCCCCGGCTGCCATCACGCAGATCCGAATGGACAAGCCCGTTGGCCAGGACGAGCGTTGCCAAAACCGG